>NZ_JBCNBW010000004.1:0-153645 GCF_050478865.1 Aeribacillus pallidus
ATTGACGTTGACGCTTCGTTTTGTTTAGTTTTCAAGGATCAATCATTAGCGACTTTTATAATATATCATCTATTAAAATATGTGTCAACAACTTTTTTAGAAAACTTTTTTCGTAAACTAAATAAAGTTTTTTGACTCAACGTTTTGTATTCTATCAACTTCAAGAGTAGAATGCAAGACTAATTTTATATTTTTAGAGAAAATGAAATATCTTTTTATCAATAAATGCTTAAGCAACTAATTTATCATTTTTAAAAAGAAAAAAAGGTGATTTGATCTCATCTATCAAACCACCTTTTCCCCTAATCTAGGATTTGTTCAATATGAATTTCTCTTGTTTTTTCTAAATCAATAATTTCATCGGACGAGGAAATTTTAACAATTGGTCTTGTTGGTGCTTGTGTTTTTTTAAAGATGACTGTACCTTGTTGGCCGTTACTTAATTGAATGCGTGTCCCTGTTGAAAAGTTGTGTAATAACTTGATTAACGTTTGAATAATAAATATATCAAATTGACCAAAACTATCATCTAGCATAATTTCGATTGCCTTAAACGGAGAAACACGCTTTCGAAACAGCCGATCGGATGTTAACGCATGATAGACGTCAGCGACGGCCACTATTTTCGAGAATTGGTGTATTTTTTCGTTCTTTTCTCCAAGAGGATATCCAGATCCATTAATTCGTTCATGATGTTGGAGAACGGCAAGTTTTGTTTCATTCTTTAACAAAGGGGAATATTGAATCATTTTATAACTATAGACGGGATGGGTTTTAATTTCGTCAAATTCTCGATGCGTTAATGTAGTTTCTTTTAATAATATTTGCGGATCGATTTTAGCCATGCCGCAATCAGCGAGAGTTCCAGCAAGGGCAACTTGAATCGTTTTGCCTCGGTCTCCATAAAGCTTATGAGCAATCAGTCCACTAATTAATCCGACCGATACCGCATGGTGATAAAGATAGTCTTGCATTTTAGATTTTGAAAGGAGCACTTGAAATTGTGCTGAGTGGTCTAAAATCACTTCTAACAAAGGAACTATGAGTGAGCGAATTTTGGTAATGTCTACTGTTGCTCCCGATTGCCATTTAATGTACTCATTTTGATATCCTTTGACCGCCTTCGTGTACAATTGGTCAATATCAGGGAGAATATGATTTTTTTCCTCTCTTGTTTTTTCTTCTTCTTCTATGATGTGAAGTGGTTTAAACGTCGTACCGTCCGCTTTCACTTTGCTAACATCGACTTCTTCAATCTGAAAAGCGTTCAAAATATCCAAATGGAGAGTTGATAAGGTCGTATTCTTTGGAATAATTGGGTAAGCCGTTTTCCCGAAGACATCTTTTGTTAATATGCAACCAACTTCTAGACACGAAACTTTTACCCTCACCTGTTCCACCCCGTTTTCTTTCTCACTATTACTATATTACCAAAAATTATGTAATTTTTCCTACTACTTTTTAAGGAAAAAAAAGAGACACCCTAAGATTAGGGTGTCCTCAAATATGTTATTCTTGGTCTTCTGAACCTTTTTCTTCTGTTGCTTGATCTTCGTCCTCTTCTTTTTCTACTTTGGCTACTGTTGCGACCGCATCATTTTCTTCTAACCGAATGAGTTTAACTCCTTTTGTCACACGTCCCATTGTTGAGATTCCATCAACCCCAATACGAATGAGAACGCCACCCTCTGTAATCAACATCAAGTCTTCTTCACCAGTAACCGCCTTTACAGACACAACTGGCCCATTTGCCTCGTTGACATTACACGTTTTAATTCCTTTTCCGCCACGACTTTGAACGCGGTATTCACTTTCTGGAGTTCGTTTACCATAGCCGTATTTCGTCACGATTAATATTTCTTCGCCTTCGTTTAAGATATCCATACCGACCACTTCATCCTCGGCATCCAACGTAATCCCTTTTACCCCAGTAGCAGTACGTCCCATGGACCGCACATCTGTTTCGTGGAAACGAATTAAAATACCATTCTTCGTTCCGATAATGATATGTTTATTTCCGTCAGTTAATCGAACAGAAATTAATTCGTCTCCTTCTCTTAAGTTCAATGCAATTAACCCTGAAGTACGAATGTTGGCGAAGGACGATAATGGTGAACGTTTAACGATTCCTTCTTTAGTGGCAAAGAACAAGTACCAATCGTCGACAAATTCTTGAACAGGGATAATGGCATTTACCCATTCGTCTTTATCAATCTCTAATAAGTTAATAATTGGTAACCCTTTCGCCGTTCTGCTAAACTCTGGAATCTCGTATCCCTTTGTTTTATACACTTTTCCTTTATTTGTAAAGAATAAAATTGTATCGTGTGTTGATGTCGTTAGCAAATGCTCAACGAAGTCGTCATTGTGAATACCCATTCCTTGAATTCCACGTCCACCACGTCGTTGACTGCGGTACGTAGAAACTGGTAGACGCTTAATATATCCGTTATGCGTTAACGTGATGACGATATTTTCTTTCGGAATTAAATCTTCGTCTTCGATTTGATCCACGCCACCAGAAACAATTTCAGTACGACGTTCGTCATTGTAACGTTCTTTAATTTCAAGAAGTTCTTCACGAATAATTTGTAATACTTTTTCTTCGTCGGCTAACACTTCTTTTAGTTCTTGAATAAGCTTTAGTAGACTTTGATATTCGTCCTCGATTTTCTCGCGCTCGAGACCGGTTAAGCGTTGTAAACGCATATCTAAAATGGCTTGCGCTTGTTTTTCCGTTAACGAAAATTTCTCCATTAAACCAGCTTTCGCAATTTCTGTTGTTTGTGAGCTACGAATTAAGTTAATAATTTCATCAATATGGTCAAGCGCAATGCGTAATCCTTCTAAAATATGGGCACGGGCTTCCGCTTTTCGTAAATCATATTCGGTCCGTCGGCGAATAACGACTTTTTGATGGTTTAAATAATGTTGTAAACATTGTTTTAAGTTCAGCACCTTCGGCTGACCGTTTACTAGTGCGAGTAAATTAATACCGAAGCTTGTTTGCATCGCTGTTTGCTTATACAAGTTATTTAATAACACGTTGGCGTTGGCATCTTTCCGTAGCTCAATGACAATCCGCATTCCATTTCGATCAGACTCATCACGAAGATCGGTAATACCTTCAATCTTTTTATCGCGAACAAGCTCGGCAATTTTTTCAATTAATTTCGCTTTATTCACTTGATAAGGAATTTCTTTAACGATAATTGATTGTTTTCCGTTAGGTTTTTCTTCAATTTCAACGCGGGCACGTAACGTAATCGAACCTCTTCCCGTTTCATAAGCACGGCGAATGCCACTTCGACCGACAATTAATCCAGCAGTAGGGAAGTCTGGACCAGGAATATATTCCATTAATTCTTGAACAGTAATATCTTTATCCTTACTAAGTGCAAGTAAACCATCAATCACTTCGCCTAATTGATGCGGAGGGATATTCGTTGCCATTCCAACCGCAATACCGGACGATCCATTCACAAGTAAATTTGGAAAACGAGAAGGCAGCACTTCAGGCTCTTTTTCCGAGCCGTCATAGTTATCCTTATAATCAATCGTGTCCTTGTTGATATCTCTTAAAAGCTCCATCGAGATTTTTGACATTCGCGCTTCTGTATAACGCATTGCTGCCGCTGCGTCGCCATCAACAGAACCAAAGTTACCGTGACCGTCTACAAGCATATAGCGATAGTTGAAGTCTTGAGCCATCCGAACCATCGTATCGTATACAGCAGAATCACCGTGAGGATGGTACTTACCGATGACTTCTCCAACGATACGAGCAGATTTCTTGTACGGTTTATCTGCAGTCATTCCTAAGTCATGCATCGCGTATAAAATACGACGGTGAACCGGTTTTAATCCATCGCGTACATCCGGTAATGCCCGGGACACAATAACACTCATCGCATAATCTAAAAACGAGGAGCGCATTTCCTGGCTAATGTTTACTTCTTTAATTCTGGAATTTGGTGTTTCGGCCATCTTGTAAAGGAACCTCCTTTATAGAAAGACCAATGCGATCATTTGTCTTTCAATCGGTGTGATAGAAAAGGGCAGGATAGTCGGAGATCCTCCTATCCTGCATTCCTTTAAATATCTAAGTTTTTCACGTATAACGCATTTTCTTCAATAAATTGCCTGCGCGGTTCAACTTTGTCACCCATTAATATTTCAAATGTTTCATCCGCTTCAATCGCATCCTCAAGACTTACTTGAAGAAGCGTTCGCGTTTCTGGATTCATCGTTGTTTCCCAAAGTTGTTCTGGATTCATTTCACCCAGACCTTTGTAACGTTGAATACCTGGCTTTGGTTGGGATGGTAAAGAAGCTAAAATCTCCTCTAACTGTCGATCGTTATAGGCATATTCCACCCGTTTTCCTTGCGTAATTTTATATAAAGGTGGCTGGGCAATATATATATAACCCGCTTCAATAATTTGTCGCATATAGCGATAGAAGAACGTGAGCAACAATGTTCGAATGTGCGCTCCGTCCACATCGGCGTCGGTCATAATCACGATTTTATGATAACGCGCCTTGGAAATATCAAAATCTTCACCAATTCCGGTTCCCAGCGCGGTAATAATAGTCCGGACTTCATTATTGGACAAAATCTTGTCTAAACGGGCTTTTTCTACGTTAATAATTTTTCCACGCAACGGTAAAATTGCTTGGAAATGGCGGTCTCGACCTTGTTTTGCAGAACCTCCCGCTGAGTCTCCCTCAACGATGTAAAGTTCGCTTATGTTTGGGTCTCTTGATGAGCAATCTGCTAACTTCCCTGGTAAGTTCGATATTTCTAATGCATTTTTCCGTCTTGTCAGTTCACGAGCTTTTTTCGCCGCTAAACGTGCGCGCGCAGCCATGACTCCTTTTTCAACAATTTTCTTCGCTACGGAAGGATTTTCTAGTAGAAACTTTTCAAATTGCTCCGCAAAAATAGCATCGGTGATTGCCCGCGCTTCAGAGTTTCCTAATTTCGTCTTCGTTTGCCCTTCAAATTGCGGGTCAGGATGCTTCACCGAAACAATAGCGGTTAGACCTTCACGTACATCTTCTCCTGATAAATTAGGATCGTTTTCTTTAAAAATTTGATGTTTCCGCGCATAATCATTGATAACACGTGTTAAAGCGGTTTTAAATCCCGATTCGTGAGTACCACCTTCGTACGTATGAATATTGTTTGCAAAGGAATAAATGTTACTTGAAAAACCATCGTTATATTGTAAAGAAATTTCCACGGTAATTCCGTCTTTTTCTCCTTCAATGTAAATCGGTTCTTCATGAAGGACTTCTTTCGTACGGTTTAAGTGTTCAACGTACGATTTAATTCCGCCTTCGTAGTAATATTCATTTTTTCGATTTTCAGTCCGTTTATCTTCAATCGTGATTTTAATGCCACGATTTAAAAACGCTAATTCTCGTAATCGGTTAGACAAAGTTTCGTAATCAAACTCAGTCGTTTCCGTAAAAATCTCTGGATCCGGTTTAAAATGAGTCGTTGTTCCAGTACGATCCGTTTCACCAACAACTTTTAAATCAAAACATGGAACGCCTCGTTCGTATTTTTGGTAATAAATCTTTCCATCTCGGTGAACGTATACTTCTGTTTCTGAAGACAATGCGTTTACGACGGATGCACCAACCCCGTGTAAACCACCTGATACTTTATAGCCGCCACCGCCGAATTTTCCTCCAGCATGAAGAACCGTCATAATGACTTCAACTGCTGGTCGACCCATTTTTTCATGGATTCCAACAGGAATTCCGCGCCCATTATCTTGTACCGTAATACTGTTATCCGCTTCAATCGTTACGTTTATTTCATTACAGAAACCAGCTAACGCTTCATCAATACTATTATCAACGATTTCCCAAACGAGATGGTGTAAGCCTTTTGCGCTTGTGGAACCGATGTACATACCAGGACGTTTACGAACAGCTTCTAAACCTTCAAGAACCTGTATCTGATTTTCATCGTACGTTTGTAATTGCTTTTCCTTTTGTTCCATCGCCATATTATTCACCTACACTTTCCGAAAATGCGTTCCATCTAGCTTTTTTATGAATAAAACTTGGCCATTCTGTCCAAACTGGCCAAGTGTTGTTGTATTTCTTTCATTGAATAGATGTTTCCGAGCGTTTTTTTAAAGTGGTAGAAGCAAGAGGAGAGAGATAGATTTTATGATCCGTAATAACGATAGATTTCGTTATGCGTTTGGAAAGACGGATCACTTTTTTTTCGTTAGCGGTGAGCCATGTTTCCATTTCTATTGAATCATCCATCACTGAATAATCGAGAATCGCAATAATTTCTTTCATTTGTACCATGACGTCTCCGCCCACATGGACATACACGATTTCCACCTCATTTAACTCTCATCATTGTCCCAGCTTCTACACGATACGTGGAGGCTTCGTTCAACGTTTCATGGTCAATGCCATCCACACTGGTCGTTGTTACAAACGTTTGAACTTTCCCTTGAATTGTATTTAATAAATGGGACTGGCGATAATCGTCCAGTTCCGATAAGACATCGTCCAACAATAAAATCGGATACTCTCCAATTTCTGAATGAATTAATTCGATTTCTGCCAATTTCACTGACAAAGCAGTTGTCCGCTGCTGCCCTTGGGAACCGAACGTTTGCACGTCTCTTCCATTCACTAAAAATTGAACATCATCACGGTGTGGACCTACAAGTGTAACTCCCCGTTCTATTTCTTTCGTCCGAATATCAGCCATTTTTCCCTCGATTATGTTAACCATTTTTGACCAATTCATCTCTTCTGATACATGAATGGACGGTTTATATATAATTTTTAACTCTTCTAGTCCTCGTGAGATGCCTGCATGAATTGGGCGAGCCCATTCTTCTAATAAACGGATGAATTCAAAGCGTCTTTGCATCACTCGAATGGCTAACTGGATAAATTGCTCCGTCAATACATCAAGCATCGTTTCATCGTTGTTTTTTTTCATTTGCAACAGTTTTAAATAATGGTTTCGTTGTTGTAATATTTTTTGATATTGACTCATCTCGTGTAAGTAAACGGATGAGACTTGGCCAATTTCCATATCAATAAAACGACGCCTTACTTGAGGGCTCCCCTTTACAAGGTGGAGATCTTCAGGCGCAAACATGACAACGTTCATATTTCCGATGTATTGACTTAATTTTTTCTGCTCAAGGTGATTGCATTTCGCTTTTTTTCCTTTTTTAGAGATGACAAGTTCAAGTGGAACCGATCCGTGATGTTTTTTTATCCTCCCTTTTATTTTAGCATAATCCCTATCCCAACGGATTAAATCTTTATCATTGGACGTTCGATGGGATTTTGCCATGGCTAACACATAGATCGATTCCATTACATTCGTTTTTCCTTGCGCATTTTCTCCAAGAATGACGTTCACTTTATTTTCAAAGTCCACTTCTAGCGATTCATAATTTCGATAATCCATTAATTGTAAACGCTCAATATACATTCCTGGTACATCCTTTTATTGGGAAATTTTAAAAGTACCAAAACCTGGGATTTTAATCACATCACCGACTCGAAGTTTACGCCCTCGGCGCTGATCTTGTTCACCGTTAATATATACGTCGTTTTCACTTAAAAACCATTTGGCCATGCCACCTGTTTGAATAATATCCGCTAATTTTAAAAACTGACCTAAAGTGATAGTGTCGGTTTGAATATAAATCTCCTTTACCACGTTCTCACTTCTTTCTCGAATTAATCTCTAAAAATTTATTTTACTAAATTCTTTTCAGTTAGACAAAGGACGTCTAAAGGCCTTACAGAATAAAAGGCGTTACCAGTATTGATTTTTTCCCACCATACGTTTTAAAAATAAAAACTGCCGGTTTTAAACCGACAGTCTATGCTATTCATCTCGATTAATACGTACGCACAGGTAAAATTAACTGTAAAATCGAGTCGTTATCAATTGGGCGAATAATAAATGGACGCATCGCTCCAGTGAAGCGAATAGAAATTTCAGGTCCTTCAATCGCTTTTAAGGCATCCATCATGTATTTCGCACTAAAAGAAATTTTTAGTTCTTCCCCTTCGATTGATTCGCTTGTTACGTGTTCAACGACCTTTCCGATTTCAGGAGAATTGGAAGATATTTCGATCATGCCGTTTTCTAACGTTGACAGTTTCACCACGTTATTTTTCCCTTCCCTTGCTAATAGAGAAGCTCGGTCAATGGCTTGCAAAAATTCCTTTGTATTCAAATGAATATCTGTTTTTCCATCTGTCGGAATGAGACGGGTCGTATCTGGGTAGCTTCCTTCTAATAAACGAGAGAAGAACAATAAATGTTTCGTCTTAAATAAAATTTGGTTTTCAGTTATGACAATTTCTACTGGTTCTTGAGTATCATCTAAAATTTTACTTAATTCATTTAAACTTTTTCCAGGAATAACGACATTGTAAGTGACCCCATCCGTAATTTCGACTGGTGCTTTTCGCATCGCTAAACGGTGGCTATCTGTTGCAATACATGAAAGTTCACCATTCTCGATTTTCCAGTTTACCCCGGTTAAAATCGGACGAGTTTCGGAAGTAGAGACAGCAAACACCGTTTGACGAATCATTGCTTTTAATAAATCGGTCGGTATTTTAAAGACGTTTTCTTCAATGATTTGAGGTAAATGAGGATACTCCTCATGATCTAACCCATTTAAGTTAAATTCAGTTTGTCCGGATCGAATAACTGTTTGGAAATGGTTACCCACTTCAATTTCTACCGTATCTGAAGGTAGTTTCTTCACGATTTCGCTAAAAAATTTCGCCTGTAAAACGACACCACCAGTTTGGTGAATTTCAACGATTTCATTTCCGTCTTCTTCTTTTGGTAAAAATGATTCAATGGAAATGTCCGAATCACTTCCAGTTAAAGTAACCCCATCTTCTGTAGCCACTACTTTAATACCAGTTAAGATAGGAATGGTTGTTCGAGAAGTGACAGCTTTCATCACATCTTGCACACTTTGAACTAATCGATCTCGTTGGATGAAAAATCTCACAAAGGTTCCCTCACTTTCATCTTTTTCATCGCCGTTGCATATATTTATATTTTAAATATAAATCGTACTAGTAGTAATATAGCTTGTGGATATGTGGATAACCCTGTGAAATGAAAGGAAACACAGTCTATCCACATGTGGACAGACTGTGTGTAACCTTTTCTAAGTTATACACATTTTCCCCGATTAATGTTTAAGCATATCTTTAATCTCTTTAATTTTCTTTTGTAATTGGGGATCGGATTGAAGCATTTTTGAAATCTTCTCATGGGCATGAATGACCGTTGTATGGTCTCTTCCCCCAAATTCTTCCCCGATTTTTGGTAATGAAAAGTCCGTTAGTTCACGAGATAAATACATTGCGATTTGACGTGGAAACGCAATAGATTTCGTCCGCTTTTTCGCTTTAAAATCTTCGAGCTTCACTCCGTATTGTTCACCAACTACTTTTTGAATATCGTGAATCGTAATGACTTTTGGTTTGGAGCTAGGAATGATATCTTTTAACGCTTCAGCTGCTAAATCCGCATTAATATCTTTATTGATTAGCGAAGAATAGGCAACGACGCGTATTAATGCTCCTTCTAATTCACGAATATTGGAATCTATTTGATTAGCAATATATAACATCACTTCGTTTGGAATATCGAGTCCTTCTGCTTTCGCCTTTTTCCGTAAAATCGCAATTCGTGTTTCTAAATCTGGTGGAGTAATATCCGTAATTAACCCCCATTCAAAGCGAGAGCGGAGACGATCTTCCAATGTCGGAATTTCCTTTGGTGGGCGGTCGCTGGAGATGACAATTTGTTTACTTTCCTCATGAAGAGTATTAAACGTATGGAAAAACTCTTCTTGCGTTTGTTCTTTTCCGGCTAAAAATTGAATATCATCTATCAGCAGAACATCCACGTTACGATATTTATTTCGAAAATCCACCGCTTTATTATCTCGAATGGAGTTAATAAACTCATTTGTAAATTTTTCTGACGATAAGTAAACGACTTTGGCGTTCGGATTATGCTCGAGTACGTAATGGCCGATGGCATGCATTAAGTGGGTTTTTCCTAATCCCACGCCTCCATATATAAAAAGAGGGTTATACGCTTTCGCCGGTGCTTCGGCTACTGCTAATGAGGCTGCATGAGCAAAGCGATTGCCAGAACCAATGACGAACGTATCAAACGTATATTTTGGATTTAACATATTTTGCGGTAATTCTTGAGGTTCCTCTTTTTTGACCTGTTTCGGTGGAACGGAAACCTCGACTTCTTGCTCATCTTGATTTAATGGAATAATAAATTTAATTTCTAATTCTTCACCGGTAATATCGTAAATAACACTTGAAATCAGTTGGGAATATCGACCTTCCAACCAGTCACGGGCGAATTCATTAGGAGCTGTAATAATGAGTGTATCCCCTTGTAAGGAATGAGCTTTTGTAGATTTCAGCCATGTTTCGTAACTTGGTTTGCTAATTTTTTTACGAATTTCTTCTAAGGCTTTATTCCACAAATCTGATATATTCTCCAACGCCGCTCCCTCCTTTACCTCTCACCTTGTATAATGTTTGTCAAACTGTTTTTTTTCGAAAAATTTATATTCATGCAAGATCTTGAATGTGGAAAAACATATAATAAAGTAGAAAAGCACTTTTCGACAATATTCATGGTTTGTGGACAAGTTTTTACATAAGGGGTGAATAAAGAGTCCACAACCTATCCACAATCTGTGGAAAACTTAGTTATTCACAAGTAGATATACAGAGTGAAAACACAATAATCATATCAGATAATCATAGAAGGTGCAATGCTTTTCCGTGATTATCCACAATACCAAACAACTGTGGAGAAAAGTTGTCCACAAGCTTTTGGTTTGTGAAAAACTTGTCAATAATGGGTGTGGATATTGCCGAAATGAATCGAAAATTATCCACAATAAATGTGAAAGAACGCTTTAAAGAGTAATAAAGGAGAATCTGGACAATAGTTGACAACTTTTGAGAGACATCTATATAATTAAAAAGACTGTCTTTTATTCAAACTTAAAAAGTTATTCCTCGGGGAGGTGTCATATATGAAACGAACATACCAACCAAATAAACGTAAACGTAGCAAAGTGCACGGATTCCGTAAGCGTATGAGCACAAAAAACGGACGTAAAGTTTTAGCTCGTCGTCGTCGTAAAGGAAGAAAAGTATTATCAGCGTAGGCCACTGAAATGTCTCAGTGGTCTTTTTTACAATAATGGAAGTAGAGATTAAGGTGTCGATGATTATGAATAAAAAAAATCGTGTGAAGAAAAATGAAGAATTTCAACTCATTTTTAAAAATGGCCAGTCCTTTGCGAACCGTCAATTTGTTGTTTATGTATTAAAAAAAGAGAACCAACCAAACTTTCGTATTGGGTTATCGGTTAGTAAAAAAATCGGAAAAGCTGTCACTCGAAATCGTGTAAAAAGATATATTCGTCAAGTGTTTCAAGAATCAAAAGAACAGATTCAAACCGGCTATGATTTCGTTATTATTGCGCGAATGCCAGTTGCCGAAATGGATTATTATCAAGTAAAAAAAAGTTTGATTCATGTGTTAAAACGGGCAAAAGTATGGAAAGGAAACAAGACGGGCCATAATGGAAATGAGTGTTCAGAATAATTTCCTTATTTTATATAAAAAAAAGTGGTACAATACTTTTTGGTATGATTGGAATCAATGGGACGTTGAAACTTGAATTTTCGTAATAGTAGGGAGGAAAATACGGTTGAAAAAGAGAATAGTATTTGTAGTCTCACTCGTCTTAACCCTTTCCTTATTAGCAGGTTGTAGTGAAGCTACGATGCAAGATCCGATCACAGCAGAGAGTGAAGGATTTTGGAATCATTACGTGGTGTATCCGCTATCATGGCTGATGATTAAAGTGGCCGAAACGTTCAATGGCAACTATGGTCTATCGATTGTTATCGTTACCATTTTGCTTCGCTTTGCGATTTTACCATTAATGATCAAACAAACTCAAAACTCTAAAAAAATGCAAGCTCTACAACCAGAACTGCAAAAATTAAAAGAAAAATACAGTTCAAAAGATCAAAAAACGCAACAAAAGCTACAACAAGAAACGATGGCATTGTTTCAAAAACACGGTGTCAATCCATTTAGCGGATGTTTGCCATTATTAATTCAGATGCCGATATTAATTGGTTTTTATCAGGCGATTGTTCGCACGGAACCTATTCGTGAACATACCTTCTTGTGGTTTGACTTAGGGGCACCAGATCCGCTATTTATCTTACCGCTAGTTGCTGGTTTGACGACGTTCATCCAACAAAAAATGTTAATGGCCGGAACAGAAAACCAAAATCCGCAATTAGCGATGATGCTATGGTTAATGCCTATTATGATTATCATCTTCGCTGTTAACTTCCCAGCAGCCCTTTCTTTATACTGGGTCGTGGGGAATATTTTCATGATTATTCAAACGTATTTCATTAAAGGTCCTGAATTAAAAAAAGAAGCGGCGACAGGACAAGTGGGAGGAGCTAAAAAGTGAAAGAACTAACTGCTACGGGTACCACCGTTCAAGAAGCAGTTGAATCAGCTTTAGCTCAATTACAAACTACCGAAGATCGAATAGACATCCGAGTAATTGATGAAGGAAAAAAAGGCTTTTTGGGACTTTTCGGTTCTCGACCAGCGGTTGTCCACGTAAAAGTGAAAATCGATCCTGTAGAAGAAGCGAAAACGTTTCTTCAGAATGTATTTCGTCACATGAACGTTTCCGTCGACATAGAAGGACATCAAGATGGAAAGGTTGTGTATTTGCAGCTTCATAGTGATGACGTTGCGATGGTGATTGGGAAACGTGGTCAAACATTAAATGCGCTCCAATATTTAACGCAACTGGCAGTGAACCGTCAGTCGGAGCAATATGTAACCGTTGTGCTTGACGCGGAAAATTATCGAGAACGTCGAAAAGAAACGCTTATCCAACTGGCAGAACGGCTAGCTCAGAAAGCGATTCGGACGAAGCAAAAAGTTTCATTAGAGCCGATGCCTTCCTATGAGCGAAAGGTGATTCATACCGCTTTAATGAACAACAAGTACGTAGAAACCGAATCAGAAGGGGTCGAGCCATTTCGCCATATCGTTATTATTCCAAAAAACGAGTAAAGAAAAAATCAACCACATCGAAGCGGTGTGGTTGATTTTTTTGTTTATATAAATGATAGAAGACGTACGTTCTATGTAAAAGAAATCCACAAAAGAGGTCATTTTGATTTTAACATCGTGTTTTATTGTTATTCACATGTGGATAAGTTAAAATAATACAGACAAAATATGCTTGTGGATAATTAAAAGTTCTTCTACTTTTTTTGCTATAAACGTTATGATATTCTAGTGATTTAGGGACAAAAGCAGAAAATAATCTTGGTTGATATAGATACTTGGAATTAAGTGAGGTGAATGAAGATGGAATTTGATACGATAGCTGCCATCTCCACACCAATGGGGGAAGGAGCCATTGCAATTGTTCGCTTAAGTGGGGATGAGGCGGTTTCGATTGTAGATAAACTTTTTAAAGGAAAAGGAACAAAAAAACTGGCGGACGTTCCTACCCATACAATTCATTATGGCCATCTCATCGACCCAGAGACGGAACAAATCGTTGAAGAAGTCATGGTTACGGTGATGAGAGGACCGAAAACCTTTACGAGGGAAGATGTAGTTGAAATTAACTGTCACGGGGGACTTGTCACAGTAAACCGTGTACTGCAACTTGTGTTGAAACACGGAGCGCGCTTAGCAGAACCTGGAGAGTTTACAAAGCGAGCATTTTTAAATGGACGAATCGATTTATCTCAAGCGGAAGCGGTAATGGATTTAATTCGTGCCAAGACCGATCGGGCAATGAACGTGGCATTAGGTCAAATGGAAGGGCGTTTGTCAAAACTCATTCAAAAGTTGCGTCAAGAAATTTTAGAAACACTCGCCCATGTAGAAGTCAACATTGACTATCCTGAATATGATGATGTCGAAGAAATGACCCACCAAATGTTAATTGAAAAAGCCACTTATGTAAAAAAAGAAATTGAGCGTCTCTTACAAACGGCACAACAAGGAAAAATTTTACGTGAAGGTCTTTCGACGGTCATTATCGGACGACCGAACGTCGGAAAATCATCCTTATTAAACAGCCTCGTTCATGAAAATAAAGCGATCGTTACCGATATTCCAGGTACGACGCGGGATGTCATTGAGGAGTATGTCAATGTTCGAGGAGTCCCTCTTCGACTGCTCGATACGGCCGGAATTCGGGAAACAGAAGATGTAGTCGAGCAGATCGGTGTTGAACGTTCCCGCAAAGTCTTAAAAGAAGCGGACTTAATTTTGCTTGTTTTAAATAATAACGAAGAACTAACTCCGGAAGATGAACAATTATTTGAAGCAGTAGAAGGCATGGACGTGATTGTTATTGTCAATAAAATGGATTTACCACAAAAAATTGATATGGAGCGTGTAAAGGAACTGGCAAAAAATCATCCGCTCGTGACTACTTCGCTGCTCCATGAACAAGGGGTAGACGAATTGGAAGAAGCCATTGCCTCTCTCTTCTTTGAAGGATCGTTAGAAGCGGGCGATATGACCTATGTCTCCAACAGTCGTCACATCGCTCTATTAAATCAAGCGTTAGATGCGATTAATGATGTCATCAAGGGTGTGGAAATGGGAACACCGATTGACATCGTACAAATTGATTTAACGAGAACGTGGGAACTTTTAGGAGAAATTATTGGTGATACTGTTCACGAAAGCTTAATTGATCAACTATTCTCCCAGTTCTGTTTAGGAAAATAGGAATCAGGAGGTTTGACCAACATGCAAACATACGAAGCAGGCCAATACGATGTGATTGTCGTTGGGGCCGGTCACGCGGGTTGTGAAGCCGGATTAGCGGCAGCTCGCCTCGGAGCGAAAACGTTAATGATTACGATTAACTTAGACATGGTTGCTTTTATGCCATGTAACCCTTCCATTGGTGGACCGGCAAAAGGTATTGTGGTTCGGGAAATTGATGCCTTAGGTGGAGAAATGGGGAAAAATATCGATAAAACCCATATCCAAATGAGAATGTTGAATACAGGAAAAGGACCAGCCGTGCGTGCGTTACGTGCCCAAGCGGATAAGTTTTTATACCAACACGAAATGAAAAAAACATTAGAAAGTGAACCAAATATTACGTTAATGCAAGGAATGGTAGAGCGGCTTGTCGTGGAAGACGGTGTATGTAAAGGAGTCATTACGAAAACAGGAGCAGTTTATCGCTCCAAAACGGTCGTCATTACTACTGGAACCTTTTTACGTGGGGAAATCATTATCGGTGACTTGAAATATTCGAGCGGACCGAACAACCAACAACCATCCATAAAACTGTCCGAACATTTACAAGAGCTTGGTTTTGAGCTTGTTCGTTTTAAAACTGGAACGCCTCCACGTGTAAATAGTCAAACAATCGATTATTCCAAAACCGAAATTCAACCAGGGGATGAAGAGCCGCGTGCCTTTAGTTATGAAACGGTAGAATACATTACCGACCAATTGCCATGTTGGTTAACGTATACTAACGAGGAAACGCATCGTCTTATCGATGAGAATTTACACCGTTCGCCGATGTTCTCAGGTATGATTAAAGGGACAGGTCCTCGTTATTGTCCGTCTATTGAAGATAAAGTTGTTCGTTTTAACGACAAGCCACGGCACCAAATTTTCTTGGAGCCTGAAGGCCGGAATACGCAAGAAGTGTACGTTCAAGGGCTATCTACAAGTTTACCAGAGGACGTTCAACGACAAATTTTAAAAACAATTCCTGGTCTGGAAAAGGCTCAAATGATGCGTGCTGGTTATGCAATTGAATACGATGCAATCGTACCAACACAATTATGGCCGACGTTAGAAACAAAACTGGTGAAAAACTTATACACAGCCGGACAAATTAACGGTACATCTGGTTATGAAGAAGCAGCAGGACAAGGAATTATGGCCGGAATTAATGCAGGTCGTCGAGCATTAGGAAAAGATGAAGTGATTTTAAGCAGATCCGATGCTTACATTGGAGTTCTAATTGACGATCTTGTGACAAAAGGAACGAACGAACCGTATCGCTTGTTAACGTCTCGTGCGGAATATCGCTTGCTCCTTCGTCACGATAACGCTGATTTACGCTTAACAGAAATTGGTTATAAAATTGGATTAATTTCCGAAGAACGTTATCAAAAATTCTTACAGAAGAAAGAAGCAATTGAAAAAGAAAAAGCTCGTCTCCAATCCATCATTTTAAAACCGAATGAACAAACACAAGAAGTCATTCGTCAAGCTGGTGGAAGTGAGTTGAAAGATGGAATTCGTGCGTCCGATTTATTAAAACGTCCTGAAATGACGTACGACCATATTCAACAGTTGGCACCAGCGGATGAACCATTATCTAAAGACGTTATTGAGCAAGTGGAAATTCAAATTAAGTACGAAGGTTATATTGAGAAGTCGCTTCAACAGGTAGAAAAAATGAAAAAAATGGAGAGCAAAAAGATTCCGGAGAACATTGATTATGACGCCATCAATGGTTTAGCGACGGAAGCACGTCAAAAACTAAAGGAAGTTCGTCCGTTATCCATTGCGCAAGCGTCACGTATTTCTGGTGTAAACCCAGCAGATATTTCCATTTTGCTCGTTTACCTCGAACAAGGTCGTATTGCTCGAGTTTCAAACTAAGAAAAAAGGATGGAGTCAATCGTGGACACGGTACAGTTTCAACAAATGTTAGAGGAGAAAGGGATTTCCCTTTCTTCTCACCAACTTAATCAATTCGAACGGTATTATCAACTGCTTGTTGAATGGAACGAAAAAATGAACTTAACCGCCATTACGGAAAAAAACGAAGTGTATTTAAAACATTTTTATGACTCGGTGTCAGCGGCATTTTATGTTGACTTTACCGAGCCGCTTACGATTTGTGATGTCGGTGCGGGAGCTGGTTTTCCAAGCATTCCGTTAAAAATTTGTTTCCCACACCTTAACGTGACGATTGTCGATTCATTAAACAAACGAATTACCTTTTTACAGCACTTAGCAAATGAGCTAGGTCTTGAAGGAACTTCTTTTTATCATGATCGAGCGGAGACATTTGGGAAAAAGCCGGAACATCGGGAAAGCTACGATCTTGTCATCGCTCGTGCTGTAGCACGTATGTCCGTCCTAAGTGAATTATGCCTTCCTCTAGTAAAAGTGGGTGGACAATTTATTGCTATGAAAGGTGCTAGTGCCAGTGAAGAGCTTCAACTAGGAAAGAAAGCCCTTTCTGTTTTAGGCGGCACGGTTTTAGATATGCATTCGTTCGATCTTCCTTTTGATAGTGGTGAACGAAATATCATCGTGGTCCAAAAAGAAAAACCAACACCGAAAAAATATCCTCGAAAGCCGGGGACTCCGAACAAATCACCAATTGAATAATAGGTGGATGTCATAAAAAGTGACTTGTTTTCACCTCTTTTATGACATCCGATGAATTTTATGTAAATATAGCAGGAATGTTGTCACAATAAAGAGAATACTAAAATTGGGAGTTTCTAAAAGGTGGTGTTAGCCAATGAGGCATCCTTTCTCTCGTTTTTTTAATTTAGGCGAAAAAGAAGAAGTAGAAAAATCAACAGAACATGAAGAAGTAAAGAAAATCCCACTCGATCAAATTGTTCCGAATCGATTCCAGCCGCGAACGGTATTTGATGAAAATAAAATTGAAGAATTAGCTAGAACAATTCATACGCATGGGATTATTCAACCGATTGTTGTACGTGAATTAGATGGTGACCGATATGAATTGATAGCGGGAGAAAGACGTTGGCGAGCTGTTCAAAAACTTGGTTGGGAAACAGTTCCAGCTATAGTTAAAAATATGACTGATACGGAAACTGCCTCGGTTGCCCTCATTGAAAATTTACAACGGGAGGAACTTTCACCCATTGAAGAAGCGATTGCTTATGGGAGATTAATAGAGTTACATAATTTAACACAAGAAGCACTCGCCCAACGGCTAGGAAAAGGTCAGTCCACTGTCGCTAACAAACTTAGACTATTAAAACTTCCTCAAGAAATACAAGAGGAGTTATTAAAAAAGACCATTACGGAACGTCATGCTCGGGCGTTAATTCCATTAAAAGATCCGGAAAAACAAATTCAATTAATGAAAGAAATTATTGAAAAACAATTAAATGTCAAACAAACAGAAGAACGAGTAGCGAAACTACTCGACACAACGAAAAAGCCGAAACCAAAGCGAAAAGCTTTTAGTAAAGATATACGCATTGCTGTTAATACCATTCGTCAATCCTTGTCCATGGTAACTGATAGCGGGATTAACCTCGACTCACATGAAGAAGAATTTGACGATTACTATCAAATTACAATTCGTATTCCTAAGAAAAAAAAATAAGATAATCATCGATAGTGGGAAGCTTTCATTCAAAAGTTTCTCACTTTTTTATCACCCCTAATGGGAAATATATGAAAACTTCTTGTTTTTTTGAAATTTTAAGATAACCCATTCGATTTCTGATAAAATAAAAAATATCGTTTATTATTTTATAGGTCGTTGAAGGTAGGTGACATCGTGGGCAAAATTATCGCCATTGCTAACCAAAAAGGAGGGGTTGGAAAAACAACAACCTCTGTTAATTTGGGCGCCTGCTTAGCATACATAGGCAACAAAGTATTACTTGTTGATGTGGATCCTCAAGGGAATGCAACAAGTGGAGTAGGCATTGAAAAAGGTGATGTTCAACAGTGTATTTATAACGTTCTTGTGGATGATGAAAATATAAAAGAGATTATAAGACAAACATCAGTTGAAAATTACCATTGTGCACCAGCTACCATTCAATTAGCAGGAGCAGAAATTGAACTCGTCCCGACTATTTCTCGTGAAGTTCGTTTAAAGCGAGCACTGGAATCTATAAAAAATGAATATGACTATATTATTATTGATTGTCCTCCTTCTCTAGGATTATTAACGATTAACGCTTTAACAGCAGCAGATTCAGTTCTTATTCCTGTTCAATGTGAGTACTATGCGCTAGAAGGATTAAGCCAATTATTAAGCACGGTTCGTCTTGTGCAAAAGCATCTCAATCAACATCTAATGATTGAAGGGGTACTTTTAACGATGCTCGATGCACGGACGAACTTAGGAATTCAAGTCATTGAAGAAGTAAAGAAATATTTCCAAGACAAAGTGTATCGCACCATTATCCCGCGAAATGTCCGATTAAGTGAAGCACCAAGCCATGGGGAGCCAATCATTATTTATGATCCGAAGTCGAGAGGAGCGGAAGTTTATTTAGATTTGGCAAAGGAAGTGGTGAACAATGGCTAGAGGGTTAGGAAAAGGAATCAATGCCCTTTTTACAAATGTCGCCAACAACAATGATGAACCAGTCACAGAAGTAAAAATTAAAGATTTACGACCAAACCCGTATCAACCTAGAAAAATTTTTGACGAAGAGCCATTAGAAGAGCTCACGCAATCAATTAAAGAACATGGGATTTTACAACCGCTTGTCGTTCGTAAAAGCATTAAAGGGTACGAAATTGTCGTTGGAGAGCGCCGTTATCGTGCAGCGAAAAAAGCTAAGTTAGACACCGTTCCCGTTGTCGTCAAAGATTTAAACGATCAACAAATGATGGAACTAGCGGTGTTAGAAAATTTACAACGAGAAGATTTAACTCCAATTGAAGAAGCGATGGCCTATCAAACGTTAATTGAGAAGCTGGATATTACACAAGAAGAACTAGCAAAACGACTTGGAAAAAGTCGTCCACACATCGCTAACCATATCCGTCTACTTTCCTTACCGAAGGATATTCAAACGTATATTTCTGAAGGAAAAATTTCTATGGGACATGGACGGGCGTTATTAGGTTTGCGAAAAAAAGAACAACTACCTGCTGTTGTAGAAAAAGTGATAAAAGAAGAATTAAATGTTCGCCAACTGGAAAAACTGATTCACCATTTAAATGAAAATGTTTCACGTGAAACAAAAAAGAAACATGAAGTAAAAGATGTATTTATTAAAGAAAAAGAGAATTTGTTACGGGAAAAGTTCGGGACAACGGTCAATATTAAACAATCAAAGAAAAAAGGTAAAATTGAAATTGAATTTTTCTCTAAAGAGGATTTAGAAAGAATTTTAGAGTTACTCCACAATGAATAAACCATCTTCCGATGAGATGGTTTTTTTTCTTGAAGTAAAAAATAATAACAGAGAAATGGTGGGAAATTGAGATGGTACTTCTTGGAACAATCATCAATGGCTGTTGCATTATTTTTGGTTCATTTTTAGGGACGTTTCTTCACCGAATTCCCGAACGGATGAAGCAAACCGTCATGTACGCTATTGGATTATCCGTAATGGTCTTAGGGTTACAAATGGGGCTTAAGAGTCAAAATTTCTTAATTGTCATTATTAGTCTTGTACTGGGGGCGATTATTGGAGAGGTCATCTCCTTAGATGATCGACTCAATACGTTAGGAAAATGGATGGAACAAAAAATAGGTAAAAAGGGTACGAATAGTCTTTCAGAAGGATTTGTCACCGCTACGCTTATTTTTGTCGTTGGTGCGATGGCTATTTTAGGTGCATTGGATAGCGGTATTCGTGGAAATCATGATATTTTACTAATGAAAGCCATTATTGATGGGTTTACGGCTCTCGTTTTAACGACGTCCCTCGGTATTGGGGTCATGTTCTCGGCGATTCCCGTCCTTCTCTACGAAGGAACGATTGCTTTATTTGCTACTCAGATTAATCGATTGGTGCCAGAACCCTTCATGGAACAATTCATTATAGAAATGACGTCTGCAGGTGGCATTATGATTTTGGCGCTTGGATTAAATTTATGTGGCTTAACAAAAATAAAAGTCGCCAATTTATTGCCAAGTATATTAGTAGTCACCATCGTTGTAGCTATCCTACACGGCCTTTCCGTTTAAGGCAAATGCTTTTCGGCATTGGATGGCTGAATGGATGTCCACGTACGTTTAGAATGGTAGGCAAGACTTGCTTTATATATACCATCAGCAATCGTTTTTGCCATTTTTAACACAAGGCTTAAGCGGGTATTTTGTAAAACGAAAAATTCCATAAACCCACTCACATTGACGATTCCAGTAATATGAATATGTCCGACTTCAGGAAGTTCTTTGTTCACACCAGCTCCTGGTTTAACCGGTCCATTCCCTAACTGAACGATTCCGACGCTTTTTAATCGTCCAAGACAAGCATCGATTCCAACAATGAACGGATTATGATGCTCGGTGTGTATCTTCGCAATTTTTTCTTCTAAATTCATCGCGTGAATGGGGTCGTCTAATGTGCCGTAAACGTAAAAGTGGGGTAGTTTTTTTTCTTCTAATAATGTTCCAATGAGAGGTCCTAATGAATCGCCTGTTGAACGATCAGTACCGATACATACGATAACGATTGGTTGAGGACCTACTCGGGGTAAGAGTGTTAATAAGTGAGAACCAATTTTTAATGAGGCATTTTCTTCATGAAACGGGATTCTCCATAACTTTTCTTTTCGATCAAACAAATTTTTCTTTAGATTCATTGGTTCCACTCCCTTATAATCGTAGTATCAGTATACGGAAAAAAGCTCTAATCTATACGTCTGAGAAGGAAATTTATTTGTTTAAATACCATATTTTGTGCATTTTCTATCTAGCAAAAAAATTTGCTAAAATAAAATGTGAAAGTAGGTGAAAAAATGTCTTTCGTAGAAGAAATGTGGGTGAAACTTTTAAATAAGTTGAAAGATGAGGACATGTGGCTACAAATGGGAGAAACGACATTAAAAATTGTTGGGATTCTTATTTTAACGAGTATCGTTATTCGTGTTGGGAAAACAGCAATTCGAAATATCTTTAAAATTCGTACGCGCGCGCCCCTTCGCATTTCGGAACGTCGGGAAGCGACGATGGTGAAGCTATTAGAAAATGTTTTAACGTATGTGGTTTACTTTATTGCGTTTGTGACCATCTTATCGACGTTAGATTTTGATATTAAAGGTTTATTAGCTGGGGCAGGAATTGTCGGACTAGCAGTTGGTTTTGGTGCCCAAAACTTAGTTCGTGATATTATTAGTGGATTTTTTATCATTTTTGAAGACCAATTTTCCGTAGGGGATTATATTCGAGTCAATGCAGTGGAAGGGTATGTTGAAGAAATTGGCTTACGGACAACGAAAATTAAAAGTTGGACGGGTGAGATGCACATTATCCCTAACGGACTGATTGACCAAGTGACGAATTTTTCGATTCATAACAGTATAGCCGTCGTCGATGTAAGCGTCGCGTACGAAGGAGATATTGAAAAAGCTGAACGCGTCATTGAAGACTTATTAAAAACATTACCGGATAAATACGAAGACTTAGTAAAAACACCAGAATTGTTAGGTGTACAAACCTTAGGAGCTTCTGATGTGGTCTTTCGAGTGGTTGCCGAAACGAAACCAATGAGACATTGGGCAATTGGTCGAGCAATCCGAAAAGAATTGAAGCTTTGCTTAGATCGACATGGAATTGAAATTCCGTTCCCACGTCTTGTTATGTACTCTCGTCACGAAGAAGAAAGTGACCAAGTCAAAAGATCATTAAGCGATTAAGGAGGAAGTATATATGGAACAAAAAGAATTTGGCTTATACGACATTGTCGAAATGAAAAAGCCTCACCCTTGTGGAACGAATCGCTGGAAAATCATTCGTATGGGAATGGATATCCGAATTAAATGTCAAGGTTGTGACCATAGTGTACTTCTTCCACGTAAAGAATTTGTTCGTAAAATGAAAAAAGTTCTCGAGAAGCATGAAGAATAGCTTCGTGCTTCTCTTTTTTATTCGTCTTGTCTTTTTATTTATTCCTTTCTATAATTGGAAGGGATTGATTTATAAGAAATCATCATCTCGTTTGAAGACTGAATGAGATTGATCATAGAAGTTCTATTGTGCCGATACGGGACGGAAGAACGGAAAAAAGAGGAGTGACAAAAATGGGCTTAACTGCCGGTATTGTTGGATTACCTAACGTAGGGAAATCTACGTTATTTAATGCAATTACAAAAGCAGGAGCAGAATCTGCGAACTATCCTTTCTGTACCATTGATCCTAACGTAGGTGTGGTGGAAGTTCCAGACCATCGACTAAACAAATTAACAGAACTTGTTCAACCGAAAAAAACGGTTCCGACAACGTTCGAATTTACAGATATAGCCGGAATTGTCAAAGGAGCAAGTAAAGGAGAAGGTCTTGGAAATAAATTCCTTTCTCACATCCGTCAAGTAGATGCGATTTGTCATGTTGTTCGTTGCTTTGCTGATAGTGACATTACCCATGTGGCTGGAAAAGTGGATCCGATTGCAGATATTGAAACGATTAACTTAGAGCTTATTTTAGCGGACTTAGAAACAGTTGATAAACGTATTGGCCGTGTTGAAAAAATGGCCAAGTCCAAAGATAAAAATGCTATGGCTGAATACGAAGTACTCGTAAAATTAAAAGAAACGTTTGAAGCAAATAAACCAGCACGTACGATTGAATTTACCGATGAACAAATGAAAATTGTCAAAGGGCTACACCTTTTAACCATTAAACCGGTGTTATATGTAGCCAACGTCGGTGAAGAAGATGTCGCAGATCCATCTGCCAATCCGTTTGTTCAACAAGTACGCGAATTTGCTCAACAAGACAATGCCGAAGTGATTGTTGTTTGCGCGAAAATTGAAGCGGAAATTGCAGAACTTGACGATGAAGAAAAGGCGATGTTCCTGCAAGAGCTGGGGATTGAAGAGTCAGGTCTAGACCAATTAATTCGTGCAGCCTATAATTTACTCGGTTTAGCTACTTATTTCACAGCAGGTGTACAAGAAGTTCGGGCGTGGACGTTCCGCAAAGGCATGAAAGCACCAGAATGTGCGGGAATTATTCATTCAGACTTTGAACGCGGATTTATCCGTGCTGAAACAGTTTCTTATGATGATTTAGTCAGTGCCGGTTCAATGGCAGCTGCACGGGAAGCTGGAAAAGTTCGTCTCGAAGGAAAAGATTACGAAGTGCAAGATGGAGACATTATCCACTTCCGCTTTAACGTTTAATGATCACTTTAAAGATTTGCTCGTATGGGCAAATCTTTTTATATTTTAGGCTATGTTATGTTCATTGTTGATTTTTAGCAAGTTATTCACACGGCGGCGACTCCAGCAGGAACAAGAAGCCAGGCAAGACTTACTTGAGCGTAGCGAGGGAAGCGGCTTGCGGCTTGCCCGCGGAAAGCGTCCGCCACAAGCGACATGTATAAGTATCAACAATATCGTTTAACAGAACCATATTTTATAAACAGAAAAAATACAATGTGTTGCCAACATTGACAGCCTATGCTATAATTACAACTTGTGAGTAATGTACACATTGCTCCTTGCCCTAATAATGGGCCGTATAGACCATAAGGAGGTGACAATAAGATGAGAAAGTACGAATTAATGTACATTATCCGCCCAAACGTCGATGAAGAAGGTAAAAAAGCAGTTGTTGAACGCTTTGACAACATCTTAACTTCTAACGGTGCGGAAATCATCGAGTCTAAAGAGTGGGGTAAACGTCGTCTAGCTTACGAAATCAAAGACTTCCGTGAAGGTATCTACCACATCGTAAAAGTGAAGTCTGAACCTGCAGCGGTTCAAGAGTTTGACCGTCTTGCGAAAATCAGCGACGACATTATCCGTCACATCGTTGTAAAAGAAGAAGAATAATCGTTGATGGAATAAAACAATCTATGTTTCATGTGAAACATAGATAGGTGAGGAGTTGATTCTGATGTTGAACCGCGTCATCCTTGTCGGTCGATTAACCCGTGATCCTGAATTACGTTATACTCCTAACGGGGTACCTGTAGCAACGTTCACCCTTGCAGTTAATCGTTCGTATACGAATCAACAAGGGGAACGGGAAGCGGATTTTATTAATTGCGTTGTTTGGCGCCGACCAGCAGAAAACGTGGCGAACTTCTTAAAAAAAGGAAGTTTAGCTGGCGTAGATGGCCGTATTCAAACACGCAGCTATGAAGCACAAGATGGTCGACGTGTTTACGTCACGGAAGTGTTAGCTGAAAGCGTTCAATTTTTAGAACCGAAAAGTGCTAATCGTGGCGGAGACAGCGGTTTCTATGGCGGTGACCAAAGAGGACAAGAATATCCTTACAGCCAGAATCAGAATCAACGCAATCCTAATGAAGGAATTTCACCAATGGAAGATGATCCTTTCGCAGATGGCGGTCAAACGATCGACATCTCCGACGACGATCTTCCATTCTAATGAATACGAAATAACGAACGGTTAATATAAAAATCCTTACAGAAGGAGGTCGAAAACGATGGCAGGACGTAGAGGCGGACGTAAACGTCGTAAAGTGTGCTACTTCACAGCAAACGGTATCACACACATCGACTACAAAGATGTAGATCTTCTTAAAAAGTTCATCTCTGAACGCGGAAAAATCCTTCCACGTCGTGTGACAGGAACTAGCGCGAAATATCAACGTATGTTAACTCGTGCAATCAAACGTGCTCGTCAAATGGCACTTCTTCCATACGTTGCAGAAGACAAATAAAAAGAAAACAGTGAGCTTAGCCTCACTGTTTTTTTTTATGTATAAAAATGGGTTCCTTAAAATTTAGTAAATTTTAAGATTTCATTATAAAAAAATGATGAAAAATGTCGAAATAATAATTAGGTACTGATATAGAACTAAAAACGCTATATGGGAACGTATCAACATTGGAAGAAAGTGCAGGTGGGAAAAACGTGTTTAAAATGAAGTCAATCAAGACGAAAATGATCCTGGTAACGACAGTAATTTTTGCTGTTTCCTTTCTTGTTCTGAATGTGCTTGTCACATGGCAACTTATGAAAAAGACCGAAGAAAATGTTGGTTCGCAAGCGATGGGGATTGTTCGCCAATTAAACGGTTCGGTCGTGTATTTCCTTGAGCAGTATGGAAAAAGCTTAGAACAATTAACGTTCTCGGATGATTTAAAAAATTTTGGTGACGTGATTCTTGCGGAAGGTATTGAAAGTGAAGCGTTTAAAGAACCTCATGAAGAAATTCACGAAGCGTTTAATAACTACATTAGTTTGTATGACGATACATCTTCCATTTACTTTGCATCAACCAACAAATATTTAAAAATTATTCCGTACGTATCCTTACCAGATGATTTTGATCCAACCAGTCGTGGATGGTATCAAGCAGCAATGGAAGATACAACAAAGGTGGTTTGGAGCCAGCCTTACATTGATGCTGCAACCAACAATTTTGTCATCACCGCTTCCAAAGCGGTAATAGCGAACGGAAAAGTCGTCGGTGTACTCGGTGTCGATATTAACCTATCAAAACTAACAAAGCGAATTTCCAACACGGATATCGGCTATAAGGGCTATCCGTTCATTTTCTCAAATGAAGGATTGGCCATTGTTCATCCAACGGAACAAGGTCAAGATATGAAGCAAAATGACTTTGTTAAGGAAATGTATGAGAATAACCAGCCTTCTGGAGAAATTCGCTATAAATATGACGGCCAGAAAAAGATTTTAGTATATGATACAGTTTCAACCACAGGATGGAAAGTCGGAGCAGCTTACAATGTAGATAATTTAATGACAGTTGCTTATCAAGTGCAAGCCATCATTTGGGTGATTGCTGGTCTAACCCTTGTAGGAGTAATAGTTATTATTTTCTACGCTTCCTCACGAATGGTAAAACCAATTGTTCAATTAAAAGAAGTCATGGGTAAAGTGGCCGAAGGGGACTTAACGGTTCATGCCAACATTCAATCGAAAGATGAAATCGGTGAACTGGCCGAGCAGCTCAATGAAACGATTGTTGGTGTTCGGAATATGATTTCTGTTGTTAACGAATCAGTTACTAACGTTCGTGAATCTGCAGAATCGTTAAGTGCAGTTTCTGAAGAAACAAGTGCATCCAGTCAAGAAATGGCTTCTGCCGTTAATGAAATCGCTCAAGGTGCATCTCGTTCAGCAGCCGATGCCGAAAATGCGAACCAGCAATCGATCCACTTAAGTGAACAAATTAACGAGATTCATAACAAAGCAGGTTTGATGTCTGAAATCGCTGAAAAAGCAGATGAAGTAAATGAACATGGAAAAACGCAAGTTCAGCAACTCAAAGATTCGTTTGAAGTAACGAACCAATTCTTACAATCAATGGAAACGGTTATTTTAGATCTTGGTGAAAAAGTCAAAACGATTGAAACAGTGATGGAAACAATTACAGACATCTCCTCTCAAACCAATTTATTAGCATTAAATGCTAGTATCGAGGCCGCAAGAGCGGGTGAACACGGTAAAGGCTTTGCGGTAGTCGCAGAGGAAGTGCGTAAACTTGCCGAACAATCGGTAAAAGCGACAGATCAAGTAAAAGCAACCATCGTAGATATTCAAAATGGTTCGAAACGTGCTGTTGAAGAAATGCTAAAAACAAAAGAAACGTTCTCACAACAGTCTGAAGTTGTCGTACAAACGAACAACACGTTTACTCAAATTTCCGATTTAATGAACGAAATGAAAGATTCGATTATGGCCGTTTACAATGAAATTCAAAACGTGACAATGAGTAAAGATGAAGTGGTGAACGTTATTCAAGGGATGGCAGCGGTGGCTGAAGAAACGGCAGCTGCTTGCGAACAAGTGAGCGCTTCAACAGAAGAACAATTACGTGCCATCCTATCGGTCACTGAATCTGCTGAGCGCTTAACTCATTTAAGCCAAGAACTGCAAGTTGCGGTAAACCGTTTTAAAACAGAAATGCACTTAAATGAAACGGAAGAAGCATAAGCTACTTTCGTAACAACTTAATCTTAATAAAATTGCTAGAGCTGTCTTCTAAAAAGGAGACAGCTCTATTTTTATCAGTTGACGGAGTCCAACGACTTCCAAATCAGTTGCCGAAAAGTTGAACGAAGGAAAAATTATCGATAAAATGGAATAAGGAATTTATACATAATCTTGCAGAGTCTCCTGATTTCTCATCAGGAATATGTGTAATAAGAGGTGCATAAACGTTGCGACAAACAAGAGCTATTACGGAAGGAGCAGTGATGCTCGCTGTTTTTACCATATTACTTTTAATTACACTCTATTTTCCGATTTTATCATTGATTTCTACGTTCTTTTTGCCACTTCCGTTTTTCCTATATAACGTACGCCATTCGGAAAAAAATTCATTGCCATTTTTTCTAGCGGCTCTCGTTCTTTCGTTTATTGTGGGGAACGTCGTTAGCATTTCTCTTGCGTTCACTTACGGGGCTGTTGGATGGACAATGGGCTGGCTCGTGAAAAAAAAGGAAAGTTGGAATACGACTTTACTTGTGTCTAGTCTTGTTTTTGCATTAAGTACCGTAATTCAATATGCAATTGCTGTTACAGTCTTCCAATTTGACTTCATCAAAGAAACGATGACCCTTGTTCGTTCGTCATATGAACAATCTATTCAGTTATTAAAAAGGTTAGGACAACAGCCACCAGCTGACATGATGAATCAAATCAATGACATGTTAGAGCTTATTCAAACGTTAATACCAAGCTTTATCGTGATGGCATCAATTATGGCAGTGTTTTTCATTCAACTCATCTTATTTCCAATCGTACGACGTTTTCAAGTGGAAGTACCAAAGCGTACTCCGTTTCGGAATATTCAAATGCCCAAAAATATTTTGTGGTACTATTTAGTGACATTAGTGCTAACATTAGTCTTAAACCCTGAAAAAGGAACGACCATGTTTTGGGTATTATTTAATTTAGCGACCATTTTTGGGTTACTTTTATTTATTCAAGGCTGCTCGTTCCTACTTTATTATCGATATCAAAAGAAATTACCGACGGTGTTTTCTTTCATTTTTGTGTTATTCGCATTACTTTTTCTTCCACTAGTTCGCTTATTAGGTATAATTGATTTAGGTTTTGACTTGAGAAAACGAATTCAAACAAAAGCATAGATTGAATAAAGTTTTTAGGAGCTGAAATCATGCCTGCGAAGGAAAATAACCGAGTGATACGATATCCCATTTACGGATTAATGATCGTTTCACTCCTTTTTGTCATCATCGTCGCTTTCCAATTCTGGTGGGCGAGTGTAATTGGATTACTTGTGTTTGGGGCTTTATTTTATCTCGTCTTTTATTTCGAGCAAAAATCCCATTTAGAAACCGAGCAATATATTTCTACGTTATCATACCGGGTGAAGCGTGTGGGTGAAGAGGCATTAATGGAAATGCCCATTGGAATTATGCTAATTAATGATGATTATTACATTGAATGGACGAATCCGTTTATGGCCTCTTGTTTTAATGAAGAAACGGTGATTGGACGCTCTTTATATGATGTTGCCGATATGCTCATCCCGCTTATTAAACAAGAAGTTGATACGGAAGTTATTACACTAAATGAGCGTAAATTTAAAGTCATTTTAAAACTTGAAGAAAAGCTCCTTTATTTCTTTGACGTAACCGAACAAGAGGAAATCGAAAAGCTGTATAAGGATAATCGAACGGCTATTGGCATTATTTATTTAGATAATTATGATGAACTAACGCAAGGCATGGACGATCAAACAAGAAGTAGTCTAAACAGCTTAGTCACTTCTCTATTAAATAAATGGGCTCATGATAACGGCATCTTTATTAAACGCATCTCTTCGGAACGCTTTATTGCCGTCCTTAACGAAAAAATATTGCACATACTGGAAAAAGAGAAATTTTCAATCTTAGACGACATCCGGGAAACGACATCCAAGCAAAACGTCCCACTCACCCTTAGTATCGGAATTGGTGCTGGTGTCCCTTCATTGCCAGAACTAGGTTCCCTAGCTCAATCGAGTTTAGATTTAGCTTTAGGGCGTGGTGGAGACCAAGTGGCTATTAAGCAACCAAATGGTAAGGTGAAATTTTACGGTGGGAAAACCAATCCAATGGAAAAAAGGACAAGGGTCCGTGCTCGAGTCATCTCCCATGCCTTAAGAGAATTAATTTTAGAAGCTGATAAAGTCATGGTCATGGGACACAAATTCCCGGATATGGACGCGATTGGTTCTGCAATGGGTGTTCGAAAAATAGCAGAAATGAACCAACGGGAAGGTTATATCGTTTTAAATTTTACGGAAATCGATATGAGTGTGCGCCGATTAATGGAGGAAGTGAAACAACATCCAGAGCTTTATTCTCGCTTTATCACACCAGAAGAAGCATTGGAAATGGCTACAGAGGATACGCTCCTCATTGTTGTGGATACCCATAAACCATCATTAGTCATAGAAGAACGTTTAGTAAACAAGACGGAAAACGTAGTCGTGATTGACCATCATCGTCGAGGAGAAGAGTTTATTTTGAATCCATTGCTCGTCTATATGGAGCCATATGCTTCGTCTACGGCCGAACTCGTAACCGAACTATTGGAATACCAACCGAAAAATGAAAAAATATCCATGCTCGAAGCTACTTCCTTGCTTGCGGGAATTATCGTTGATACGAAAAGCTTTACACTACGTACCGGCTCGAGAACATTTGATGCTGCTTCTTACTTACGAGCGCAAGGGGCCGACACCGTGCTTGTTCAAAAGTTTTTAAAAGAAGATATTGAGACGTATGTTACCCGTGCGAAATTAATTGAAGCCGCCCAATTTTATCAGCCGGGAATTGTCATATCAGTGGCACCGGATGATGAAATTTATAATCCGGTTATTATTGCCCAAGCCGCCGATACCCTCCTCACGATGAACGGTGTCACCGCTTCATTTGTTATTTCTAAGCGTTCGGAAGACGTTGTTGGGATTAGTGCCCGTTCATTAGGGGATGTGAACGTTCAAGTGATTATGGAAGCGCTCGATGGGGGCGGACATTTGACAAATGCCGCTACCCAGTTGCAAGATGTAACTATTGAAGAAGCTTTAGCTCGCTTACAAGAGGCCATTGATCATTATTTTGAAGGGGGTAACGAAGAATGAAAGTCATTTTCTTAAAAGATGTCAAAGGGAAAGGAAAAAAAGGTGAAGTAAAAAACGTTGCGGACGGATACGCTCAAAACTTTTTAATAAAAAATGGTTATGCAATCGAAGCGACTCCATCTAACTTAAAGACATTAGAAGCGCAAAAAAGAAAAGAACAAAAGATGGCCCAACAAGAATTAGAAGAAGCGAAAAAATTAAAAGAAACACTCGAAAACATCACGGTAGAAATTTCGGCAAAAGCAGGTGATGGCGGTCGTTTATTTGGTTCTGTTACAAGTAAACAAATCGCAGAGGAATTAAAAGCCTCTCATAATATTAAAATTGATAAGCGTAAAATTGAATTAAATGATGCTATTCGTGCCCTTGGCTTTACAAAAGTACCGGTCAAGTTACATTCAGAAGTAACGGCTACGTTGACCGTACATGTAAAAGAACAAAACTAAAATTGCCAATCCTCTTTCTCTTAGAACATGATAAAATAATATATAAAAAGAAATGTGATCTGGTTTTTTACCGATCACATTTTTTATAGTCCTTCTAATGGAGGTTCGAACAGATGAGTGATTTATTCGCCGATCGTCTACCTCCGCATAACATTGAAGCGGAGCAGGCTGTACTCGGTGCTATTTTTTTGGAGCCATCGTCTTTAACCCTTGCATCCGAAATTTTAATACCTGAAGATTTTTACCGTAACGCCCATCAAAAAATTTTCTCGGTTATGTTAAAACTAGCCGATGAAGGAAAGGCCATTGACTTAGTCACCGTTACCGAAGAATTGTCTGCATCCAAACAAATTGAAGACGTCGGTGGTGTTTCGTATTTAAGTGAATTAGCGGCATCGGTACCGACAGCTGCGAATATTGAATATTACGCCAAAATCGTTGAAGAAAAATCGTTGTTACGTCGTTTAATTCGAACAGCCACCAATATTGCCCAGGAAGGTTACACACGGGAAGACGAAGTCGAAGAACTGCTTAGCGAAGCAGAAAAAAGCATTATGGAAGTGGCTCAACGAAAAAATTCTGGCTCCTTCCATAATATTAAAGACGTTCTCGTTCGAACATACGATAATATTGAAATGCTGCATAACCGCAAAGGTGATGTAACGGGGATTCCAACCGGCTTTACCGAGCTTGATCGAATGACAGCTGGTTTTCAGCGGAGCGATTTAATTATTGTTGCTGCACGTCCATCGGTTGGTAAAACGGCTTTTGCCTTAAACATTGCTCAAAACGTAGCAACGAAAACGGGGGAAAATGTAGCGATTTTTAGTTTAGAGATGGGTGCGGAACAACTGGTCATGCGTATGCTTTGTGCAGAAGGAAATATAAACGCACAAAATTTACGTACAGGATCGCTAACTGATGAAGATTGGCGGAAGTTAACGATGGCGATGGGAAGTTTATCGAATGCAGGGATTTTTATAGATGATACGCCAGGGATACGAATTAGCGAAATTCGCTCGAAATGTCGCCGGTTAAAACAAGAACATGGACTAGGCATGGTGTTAATCGATTACTTGCAGCTCATCCAAGGAAGTGGACGCGTAAAAGAAAACCGTCAACAAGAAGTATCCGAAATTTCGCGTTCCTTAAAAGCACTTGCGCGTGAACTGGAAGTGCCGGTCATTGCTTTGTCCCAGCTTTCCCGTGGAGTAGAACAGCGACAAGACAAGCGGCCGATGATGTCTGATATTCGTGAGTCAGGAAGTATTGAGCAGGATGCGGATATTGTCGCCTTTTTATACCGCGATGACTATTATGATAAAGAGACGGAGAATAAAAATATTATTGAAATCATTATTGCGAAACAGCGGAACGGTCCTGTAGGAACAGTTCAATTGGCGTTCGTAAAAGAGTACAATAAATTCGTTAATTTAGAACGTCGATTTGACGAAGCGGATATCCCGCCTGGTGCTTAATCATATTTTTTACACAAAAAACCAATCCTATGTATCGTATAGGGTTGGTTTTTTGTTTTATAAGGATTTAGGCCTTTTCTTCATGTATTACCTTTATTCAAGGAGATATTCAAGAAAAAGTGACATTTTTTACGAACATAATCTAAGTTATTTCAATATATTGTTCGTGTTTTTATTGACGTTCCCTTTCGAACACTGGTAAAATGAATATGTTTGAATGTTGTTTGTGAGAGCCAAACCTTGGAGGTGTACATAAATGTCATCAGTAGTAGTTGTAGGAACTCAATGGGGCGACGAAGGAAAAGGAAAAATTACTGATTTCTTATCCGAAAACGCCGAAGTAATTGCTCGTTATCAAGGTGGAAATAACGCAGGCCATACGATTCGGTTTAACGGAGAAACATATAAATTACATTTAATTCCTTCCGGGATTTTTTATTCGGATAAAATTTGTGTAATAGGAAATGGGATGGTCGTTGACCCGAAAGCACTAGTGAAAGAATTACAATATTTACATGAAAAAGGTATTTCAACAGACAACTTACGCATTAGCAATCGGGCGCATGTTATTTTACCGTACCATATAAAACTGGACGAAGTCGAAGAAGAACGGAAAGGTGCAAATAAAATCGGGACAACAAAAAAAGGGATTGGTCCGGCTTATATGGATAAAGCGGCTCGTGTAGGAATTCGTATCGCTGACCTTCTTGACCGTGAAGTGTTTGAAGAGAAATTAGCGCGTAACTTAAAAGAAAAAAACCGTTTATTAGAACGGTTCTATGAAACAGAAGGCTTTACGCTTGAAGAAATTTTAGACGAATATTATGAGTACGGACAGCAATTTAAGCAATACGTATGTGATACGTCCGTTGTTTTAAACGACGCCCTCGATGAAGGACGTAGAGTTCTTTTTGAAGGGGCTCAAGGGGTTATGCTAGACATCGATCAAGGAACGTATCCATTTGTTACATCGTCCAATCCGGTAGCTGGTGGCGTCACGATTGGTTCAGGTGTTGGTCCAACGAAAATTCAACATGTTGTAGGCGTGTCGAAAGCGTATACGACTCGTGTTGGCGATGGACCGTTCCCGACGGAATTAAATAATGAAATTGGCGACCGTATTCGAGAAGTCGGTCGCGAGTATGGAACAACGACAGGTCGACCTCGTCGTGTCGGTTGGTTTGACAGTGTCGTCGTTCGTCATGCCCGTCGCGTTAGTGGTATTACCGACTTATCGCTTAACTCTTTAGACGTTTTAACAGGCATCGAGACGCTAAAAATTTGTGTGGCGTATCGTTATAATGGGCAAATCATCGAAGAGTTTCCAGCAAGCTTAAAAGTATTATCCGAATGTGAACCGGTTTACGAAGAGTTACCAGGATGGACAGAAGACATTACAGGCTGTAAAACGTTAGACGAACTACCGGCGAATGCCCGCCATTATGTTGAACGTGTTTCCCAATTAACAGGCATACCGTTATCGATTTTCTCTGTAGGTCCTGACCGTTCACAAACAAATGTTGTTCGTAGTGTTTGGGCTCAACGATAAAAAAGCACCGACTACCTTTCGTTGAATGAGGGTAGTCGGTGTTTCTTTTATTTAGAAGAAATGGTGTTAAACACCTCATCTTTACAAACGATATACAGCAAATCGTTTTCGGTTAATGGGTGTTTAGGGGTTTGGGCAAAATCCATTTTGTCATTGACGGAAACGAGAACTGCTCCGTGCTCGAATAACGATTGGTACGCCTCTTCATATGTCTTCCATTCATTTTTTGGGTGTAACTCGTGAATATTGCTGCCATAGGTTTTACTTAACAACTGTCGAAATAAACCAGTTGTTCCCGGATGAAGGGTTGCCTTCGCCATTAATAAGGAAATGGAGTCGTTCGATAAGATAAAGTCATCAATTTGAATATGTTTAAATTTCGGTATATGCTTTTCCTCACAAACTTCTACGACGGTATGTATATTTTGCCCATGTTTTTCCGAAAGAGCTTCGACTGCGGAAGCAATTAACAACGATTTTCCGTCCGCTAACAACGGATTATTTATCCGCGTATCTGCAAAAATGGCCACTCGCTTCGCTTTTAAAATATTCGCTTTTAACAACACTTCTTCATCGGACGGATCTCCTTGAATAAAATGGACTTTGTGATGTTCGATGGGGGTTTTAGGTAAGTCGTCGATTAGAACGATTTCTACGTCTGGATCATAGGTTAATACTTCCATAATGGTTTTTTTCGTCCGATTTGACCAGCCGATGTAGATGTAGTGGTTCTCCTTTTTATACATAAGTTTTCCCTCCGTTTTCAATTTTGAGTAAGATGTAAAAGCATCGACGATTTTTCCAATTAAAACCCCAATTAAACCAATACCAAAGACAAATAAAAAAATACCAAGAAGTCTACCAGAGACCGTCGTAGGTGAATAATCGCCATAACCGACGGTAGTTAATGTCGTCATGGTCCACCAAAATCCTTCAAAATATGTTGGAAAGTTCTCCGGTTCTAATACATGAATGAATACCGTACCAATCAGAATGATCAAAAGTGAAAGCAAAAAGATGGATAAAAATTCAAGTTTCATGAGTTTGTTCCAAAGTCGTAAAAAGATCGTCATCTAATTCCCCCCTTTTCTTCATATTATCATGAATTTTTTTAAAGTTATCATTTGGAAACGAAACTCAGGGTACACTTAACTCGTAGAAAGATAGAAAAGAGGAAGAGGAGTTTAGGAATGGCGAACGTAGTTTTAGAGTACCGACGCTTAAAGTGGAACGATGAATATGAGCCATTATATCACTACCCTAACATTGAATTAGAACAAATTTTAGCGAGACGTGAATGTGAGTTTTTTGTGAAAAATGGGGTTACGTACAAACAAGTGTCATCCGCCAAAGAAGGAAACTTATTTGTCATTTATGTACAAATTTATGAGGAATCGGCCCCTGATACGGAAGATTCAGATGCAAGAGAAGGCATTAAATTAGAGATACGGGAGTTAAATGAACGGCAAAACCATCCGCTTATTCAGACGTATCATTTTCATCACCATTTAGACGTGTTAAGCGTGATCGGTTCAGTGTACATTTATGAACAAGGGAAAGAATGGGAACGAGATTCAGCCGAAATCGATGAAGACCGAATGGTGTATATATTATATGTGACCCCGACTGGATACGAGTTAGAGGAGGAATGGTCATGAACAAAACGAAAACGATGTTAGCCGGGGTGATGGCAACGTTAGTGTTAGCTGGGTGTAATGATGAGCAAGCCCTGCCACCGGAATTACAGCAGATTGATTGTGACGATTGGGAGTGGGATGACGAATCAGGAACGTTTTACTGTGATGACGACGATTCATATTATCGGGGGCACTATTATCATGGAGGCAAATTTTATAAGAGTAAATCGTCTCTTAAACAATCTTCAACGTATCAGTCTTATTACAAAGGCTATAAAGCGGGAATTGGAAGCGGGACTAAAGGTGGGTTTGGCGGATAATGGTTCTCACCCCTTTTCAGCAAAAACGTCGTACCTTTTATAAACAAATTCCCTATTTTTGGCCGAATTTATACAACGAAGAATATGCTTTATACGATGTGAAAGTGGAGACGCAAGAGCAAATTGAAAGGATTCGGGATGCTGCTCAGAAGGTATGGTCAATTTTTGCGAAAACAGCTCCTGTTTTAAGACGATTAGAAGACGAGACACTTCTTCAATTAGGGTTTCCAAAAGCAACCGTTCCCTTTTTAAAATTGCACTCTATTCCGATGAATTGTGTTATTGGTCGTTTTGACTTTGTCGTTAACGGTCCTGACATCAAATTACTCGAGTTTAACGCCGATACGCCGACGTTTATTAAGGAAACGTTTTTCGTTAACGGAAAAGTATGTAAGGAATTTGGTGTCCAAAACCCGAATGAAGGCTGTGAGCAACTGCTGGCTCACACCGTTCGAAAAGCGATTCGAATGGCATGGAAACGATTAAAATTGAACCACCCTCCGAAGATTGTGTTTACGTCCCACGATGACCATGAAGAAGATTATTTAACGACTCGATATTTAATGGAAATAGCGAAAGTGGAAGCGAAATATGTGAGCTTATCTGATCTACGGCTGTTACCTCAACCGATCATGGATGGAGAAACGATCGTCCAAGAAGCAGGAGTTTTTACACCGAATGGGGAAAAAATTGATATATTGTATCGCCAAACGTACCCGATTGAGCATCTAATCGATGACCGCGACCCATATACGGGAGAACCTGTCGGACAAATGCTTCTCGAATTCGTCCAAAATAACAAACTGATGATTTTAAATCCTGTTTCTTCGTTTTTACTACAATCAAAGGCAGTGATGGCCTTAATTTGGGGGCTGTACGAAGAGCGACATCCCATTTTTACGGAAAATGAACGAAAAGTCATAGAAACGTATTTTCTACCCACATATTTAGACAAAGACGTATTTGTCGAAGAAGAAATTCCTTTTGTCAAAAAACCAGCTTTTGGACGAGAAGGCGACACAGTGGTTATTTATCTACCGGGCGGAGAGAAATGGATAGAAGATAAGCAAAAAACGTATACCGATTCTCTTCCCGTATTTCAGCAGTACATCCCTTTACCGACCCATACGATTCAAACTGAAAAAGGAGAACAAACGGCTCATATTATGTACGGGTGTTTTATCCTCAACGGACAACCAAGCGCAATTGGCATTCGTGCGGGTGGCCCCATCACCGATAATGCATCGTACTTTTTACCAATAGGTTTTAAATAAAGGCTATGTTATATGTCAGTGTTGATTTTTAGCAAGTTATTCACACGGCGGCGACTCCAGCGGGAACAAGAAGCCGCAAGACCCTTACTTGAGCGTTACGAGGGAAGCGGCTTGCGGCTTGCCCGCGGAAAGCTTCCGCCACAAGCGAAATGTTTAACAGACATTCATGCCAATTGCCATTGGCACATCGATGAATGAAATAACAGTAAAAGTTATCCACAATTATTTTAGGGTAGAGACTAAATAAAAAAGGAGGAATCATCATGGATGAACTGATTACGTTATCATCATTTGGAAACTTTTTAGCACACGTAGGGGTTGGACTGTTCTTATTGCTGTTAGGAATTATCGTTTTTTCTTTGACGACCAAGTTTTCCGAACGGGAATTAATTAAACAAGGAAACTTAGCGGTGGCTCTCAAACTATGGGGAAAAGGACTAGGATTAGCGATTGTCATTTTTACCGTCTGGGCTAGCAGTGTCAGCTTACTCGATGCATTTATTTGGGGACTTGTCGGTATTGTGACTCAAGTCGTTTCCTACTATATCATCGAATACATCCTTACTCCTAAAACAAACTTAGCGAAAAAAGTAGAAGAAGGAAACACCGCCATCGGTTTCAGTCTATTTTCCGCTAGCATCGCTGTTGGCTTAATCGTCGCTGCCAGCTTAACTTATTAATATTATTAGAACGCTTAGGACATACCCTGAGCGTTCTGTTAATTGAATATAGGAGAAATTGTTAGGAAGTAAATCAAAGGTAAATAGAGGCTATTACTTCGTTCAATAATCGGAAGGATCGTTCAATAAAACAATTTAGAGGATGATTATGTAGTTTACTCGATTTTATTTATATCCGAAAAAATGAGGGGGGACATGATGGAGTTTTATAGATTTGATAAAGAGATTGGTAAGAAAATTTCAAAATTTAATTCAGATTTTATAATGTCGCGTATTATTAAGACTGAAAAACCAGCTCATATTGGGTGTATGTATTTAGAAGCAAACGGTACCATAGGATATCATCAAGCTGTTGTTCCTCAACTACTCCTTATTATGAATGGAGAGGGTTATGTGAGGGGTGAAAAAGAAGAATATTTTAAAGTTCAAGCTGGAGATGCGGTATTTTGGGAGAAAGATGAGTGGCACGAAACAAAATCGAATAGTGGATTAACTGCTATTGTCATTGAAAGTGAAGAATTAAACCCCTCATCTATTATGACTTTAAAGAAATAAATGATATTCAACAAAAGGGTGCATTACATATGTACAGCTTCTTTTTATTCCATAAAAGGCCGCTTTACTTGAATAACAGTAATTTTGTCAACAGTCTAGGACGTTTAGAACATACCCTAGGCGTTTTATTTTTGTTAGCTCTATCGTATCGTTTCGTGACATCACTTAAAATATAAATTGCGTAAAAGCCCTAATGAAAGAAATCTTTATTTATCTATCAAATTTAAAAAAAAATTTAATTTAGGTATTGCAATTCAATAAAATCCTATGATAATATAAAAAACGTCGTCAGGAGATGTCGAAACACGACGAAGCGTTGTGTTAAAAAGCAATGATCCTAAACCAATTTGAGCCATTAGCTCAGTTGGTGGAGCACGAATGAATAAACTACAGAGCGAAACATCGAGCGCACCACTCGAGCCACTCCTTGCGTAAACTTCCTGAGAGTGGGGCGACAAAAATAAGCTCCGAGTTGTACCGCTCGAGCCGCTGCTTGAATAAGCATCCTGAGAGCGGGACACAAAAATATGCATCATCCTAACCAATTTGAGCCATTAGCTCAGTTGGTAGAGCATCTGACTTTTAATCAGAGGGTCGGAGGTTCGAGTCCTCCATGGCTCACCAAGAACATGGCCCGTTGGTCAAGTGGTTAAGACACCGCCCTTTCACGGCGGTAACACGGGTTCGAATCCCGTACGGGTCATCTATCCGAGGCGACGTTTTCGCCTCGGTCATTAAAAATACATAAGGTCCCGTGGTGTAGCGGTTAACATGCCTGCCTGTCACGCAGGAGATCGCGGGTTCGATTCCCGTCGGGACCGCCATTTTTTTTTGCTCTTAAATACATATACAAGCTCGGTAGCTAAGAGCGAAACATCCTTGAATAAGCTGCGAGCTGTACCGCTCGAGCTGCATCTTGAGTAAGCATACTGAGAGCGGGACACGAAAATCGAGCGCACCGCTCGAACCACTACTTGAAAAAGCTTTCTAAGAGCGGGGCGAGGAATTAAAAAGCAGCTATTAATTTAGGATTAGATAATAAATACGGCTCGGTAGCTCAGTCGGTAGAGCAAAGGACTGAAAATCCTTGTGTCGGCGGTTCGATTCCGTCCCGAGCCATCAGCAACCACCTGTAAAAGCAGGTGGTTTTTTTATTACAAGATAAAAGCTAGCGAAGTTGCCGTATACACAAAATGATTAAACAAATTCATCTAAAGCATGTGAGGCTCGGTAGCTCAGTCGGTGGCGTACGAATGAATAAACGACAGAGCGAAACATCGAGCGCACCACTCGAGCCACTCCTTGCGTACTGAGAGTGGGGCGACAAAAAAGCTGCGAGTTGTACCGCTCGAGCCGCTGCTTGAATAAGCTTACTGAGAGCTGGACGAAGAGCAAAAAGAATAAGAATGAATGGTATATACAGAGAACCTTAGCGCCACCTGGTACAAAGGTGGCTTTTTTGTTACTCAAAATTAACCCTGCGAAGCTGGGGTAGCCATTAATCACATAAAAGCAGAAAGGCTCGGGAGATACGAGCAAGACATTTTCGAAATAGCTCTGAGTTGTACCACTTGATCCGCATGATAAAAATTTTAAAAAATAAAAGAGAGTACATACTTACCATGAATAAAATATGTACTCTCCATTTATCTTTAATGAGCAACCGTTCGTGGAAGAAAAATTACTTATTACAATACTTTTTCCATATCCAGCATGGGGGAAAATCCAATACGTTCATAGATTCTCCTCCCCTGTGAACTTGCCCATAGTCTAGCCCTTTTTGCTCCCCGCTTTTTTAGCCAAGAACAGACTTCTGTCACCAATTGAGAAGCCAGTCCTTTTCTTCGGTGATTTTTAATTGTATAAACACAAATTACCCAACCAAAAGGAGTTGGTTCTTCACTTAAAGGGGTGGCATACTCCATTCTAATAAGACCACCTGCACACGCTACAATATTTCCATTCTCATCAACTGCAACCCTGAAACCTAGATTATTATCTTCACTCTCCTTAAGAAATAATTTTTTAATTTCGTTAACACGTTCAATGTTTGGTATAGGTATTCCATCCTTTTCTCCCATCTCACATGCCATTTTAAACCAATATTCTGCCAGCAAAGGCAGCTCGTTTTTTGTTGCCCATCTTGTGATATACATTATATATTCCACCCGTACATTTATTTTACTTAGATGTTCAATATTCTTTCTATTATTCCTCCCTTATTCAACCATACTTTCCTGTTAACCACCATGAAGATACTAACGGGTTTCGGTTATAAGAGAGAAATAATTAAAAAACAACGTGTGTGTGTGAAAATCAGTTTAAGTAATACTTTTAACGCACAAATTAACGCTGAAAATAAAAATTGTAATGAAAAATTTCCTCCTCTTTTCGACAAAACCTATCTACTAATCTTAAAAAGTGACAAATAATTACAAAATCAGTCATTTTTTGTATCTAATAATACATTTTTGTTACATTACTTTAACAATGCTAATTTTTAAACTATTTTATGATAAAGTATAAAAGGTGAAATTGTTCGAATATTTAACGTTAGGAAACAAGCGACAAAAGTTGCGTTCTTCCGACAGGTACGAGTTGTAGGAGGAAATTGACAATGAATTTACTTAATAGATTAAAAGATATTCACAATAAAATAAAAGTGTCCGTTTCTTCAATTTCAACTAGCTTATTAAAGAAGACAGTGATTACAGCGTTAGCCGTTTCAGCTATTTCGATACATACGGTTTCTGCATCAGAAGAAAACGGAATGTTTGAAACCGTCTATCATGTCTATATGAATGATACATACATTGGGACAGTTTCTGATCAATCTGTCATTAATCAAGTAATTGCCGATAAAATGAGTGAGTACAAAGAGAAATATGGTAATTACGAATTTGAATTAGGAAAAGATGTGACGTACATTCCAGAGTTCGTTTATCGTAAAACAGTCGATAACGAACGAACAGCTGAAAAGCTACGTGAAACATTGTCTGTTGAAACGGAAGCGGTAGCGATTGTAGTCAATGACCAGCCTGCAGTATATGTAAAATCAAAAGAAGACGCGGACAAAGTGTTAGAGCAATTAAAATTATCGTATGTTTCAGCGGAACAATTAAAACTGATTGAAGAACAAAAAGCTTCTAATCAACCACTTCCACCACTAAAAGTAAGCGAATCTCGTATTATTGATGTTCAGATGGTGGAAGATGTCAAATTGGAAACGCAAATGGTTGAACCTAGCCAACTCATGTCTGTTGAAGATACGGTAAACTACTTGAAAAAAGGGACGCTTGAAGAGAAAAAATATGTTGTCCAAGAAGGCGAAGTGCTTGGTTCTATCGCATCAAAGCATAATCTTTCATTAAAACAACTCCTTGCACTCAACCCTGGAGTAACGGAAGATACGCTGCTTCAAATCGGTCAAGAACTTAATGTAACTGTATATGAACCTCTTGTTCATATCGTCGTTCAAAAAGAAGTAAACAAAAAAGAAACGATTCCTTATAAAAAAGAAGTCATTGAAGATAAATCTCTTTTCAAGGGAGAAACACGCGTTAAGCAAGAAGGTCAAAACGGTGAACGATCCGTTACTTATGTAATAACCGAAACGAACGGCATTCAAACAAGTAAACAAATAAAAGAAGATAAAATTTTAAAAGAACCAGTTAATCATATTGTCATTAAAGGAACAAAAGTGATTCCTTCCCGAGGTACTGGAAATTTTGCTTGGCCAACCGTTGGTGGTTATATTTCTAGTAAACAAGGGTATCGTTGGGGCAAATTCCATAAAGGAATTGACATTGCTCGACCAAGCAACTACACCATCAAAGCGGCTGATAACGGAGTCGTTACATTTGCCGGCTGGGACGGAGGTTACGGAAAGAAAATTGTGATTAACCACAAGAATGGGTTTAAGACGGTATACGCGCACTTAAGCACAATTAATGTATCCGTTGGTCAAACCGTCTCTAAAGGTCAAAAAATAGGAGTCATGGGATCTACAGGAAACTCTACGGGAACCCATCTCCATTTCGAAGTGTATAAAAATGGAGTGCTACAAAACCCATTAGACTATTTACATTAATAAAAAAGGCCATTTAAAGGAATTTCCCCTTTAAATGGCCTTTCCCCTTTTTTTAATGGCTATGTTATATTTTATTGTTGATTTTTAGCAAGTTGTTCACATAAAGCGAAAGGCGGCGACTCCAGCGGGAACAAGAAGCCGCAAGACCCATACTTGAGCGTAGCGAGGGAAGCGGCTTGCGGCTTGCCCGCTGAAAGCGTCCGCCACAAGCGAAATGTATAAATATCAACAGTAACGTTTAACAGACATTCATGCCAATTGCCCTTAGCACATCGATGAATGAAATAACAGTAAAAGTTATCCACAGTTATTTTAGGGTAGAGCCTTTTTAATAGAAAGAAACTAGAGCATAAAAGTTGGACATTCTAACAATTGAAATAAACTTGTAAACATCGAACGGATGAATTCAAAGAAAGAACATGATAAAGTAATTTTAGAAAAGTATGACTTCCCAACGTTATGATTTTAGGCTATGAAATGTCAATAAAATATAGATAAAGGAGCATAAATGATGGATAAAAAGATTTTAGTTGTTGATGATGAAAAACCAATTGCTGAAATATTACAGTTTAATTTACAGAAAGAAGGATACGAAGTACATTGTGCCTTCGATGGGGACGAAGCATTACAAATGGTAGAAGAAATTAAACCAGACCTTATTTTATTAGATATTATGCTTCCCAACCGCGATGGCATGGAAGTGTGCCGAGAAGTGCGAAAAAAATATGAAATGCCGATTATTATGTTGACTGCTAAAGACTCGGAAATTGACAAAGTACTTGGTTTAGAACTAGGGGCTGACGACTATGTAACGAAACCGTTCAGCACACGCGAATTAATCGCCCGGGTCAAAGCGAATTTACGTCGACATCAGCAATCAGCGACGAAAGAGGAAGACAAAGATCAAAATGAAATTACGGTAGGCTCACTCGTCATTCATCCGAATGCGTACATGGTGACAAAACGAGGAGAAACGATTGAATTAACGCATCGTGAATTCGAATTGCTTCATTATTTAGCGAAACATATCGGACAAGTCATGACACGTGAACATTTGTTGCAAACGGTATGGGGTTATGATTATTATGGGGACGTTCGGACCGTCGATGTGACGATTCGACGTTTACGGGAAAAAATTGAAGATAATCCAAGCCATCCAACTTGGATTGTTACACGAAGAGGAGTTGGCTATTACTTACGCAACCCTGAGCAGGAGTAACGCCATGAAAAAAGTAGGTTTTTTTCGTTCCATTCATTTAAAATTTGTATTAATTTATGTATTGCTTATTTTAATTGCAATGCAAATTATTAGTGTTTATTTCGTTCGTGAATTAGAGGACAAATTGGTCACGAACTTTAAAAATTCCGTTCTAGAACGTGTGAATTTACTTGAATATAACCTACGTGAGGAAATGTTACGTGAACGAAAAGAAGGGGACCCTCCGTTATCGGAAGAGATTCGAAATATTTTAATCGATTTTGTGGCGACGGATATTCCGGAAGTTCGTGTCATTGATAACAGAAGTAAAATTATTGGAACATCCGATATTAATAACCAAGGAATCGTGGGTCAACGGACAACAGAAGTCATTGTTAAGCGGACATTAGCTGTCGGTAATGTCGAAGAAGAAATTTTAATTGACAAACAGACGGGGCATCGCATTTGGGTGTTAACCACTCCCATAAAAGCCGAAGGAGAAGTGCTAGGGGCGATCTACTTAATTGCGAGAATTGAGAACGTCTTCGATCAAATGAATGAAATTAACGAAATATTTGCTACGGGGACAGCGATTGCCCTCGCTATTACAGCGGTGTTAGGGGTCTTATTAGCACAAACCATTACCCGCCCTATTTCTGATATGCGTAAACAAGCGATTGAAATGGGGAAAGGGAATTTTTCAAGGAAAGTTAAAGTATACGGATACGATGAAATTGGACAGCTTGCTGTCTCGTTTAATAACTTAACGAAAAAGCTTCAAGAAGCACAAGCAACAACAGAGGGGGAACGGAGAAAACTGTCCTCCGTTTTGTCTTATATGACCGATGGTGTCATTGCTACTGATCGGAAAGGTCGTGTCATCTTAATTAACGAGCCAGCTGCTAAAATGCTGAATGTTTCACGTGAAACAGTGTTATCGTACCCCATTGTTAAATTGCTTGGACTTGAAGGCAAGTACACATTTGAAGATTTATTAGAAGAGCGAGATTCAATCATTCTTGATTATAGTACACCGGAAGATTCTTATATTTTACGGGCAAACTTTTCTATTATTCAAAAAGAGACTGGATTTGTAAATGGATTAATTACGGTTTTACACGATATTACCGAACAGGAGAAAATTGATCGAGAACGCCGAGAGTTCGTCGCCAATGTATCCCATGAATTAAGGACTCCGTTAACAACGATGAGAAGCTATCTAGAAGCATTAGCTGAAGGTGCTTGGAGAGATGAAGAAATTGCTCCACGCTTCTTAGAAGTTACCCAAAATGAAACTGAGCGGATGATTCGATTAGTAAACGATTTATTGCAGCTATCCAAAATGGATAGTAAGGACTACCGGTTAAATAAAGATTGGGTCGACTTCACACAATTTTTCCATCGAATTATTGACCGGTTCGAACTCACAAAAGAACGACATATAACGTTTAAACGAGAGCTTCCAAACAAAGCAATGTTTGTAGAAATTGATGAAGATAAAATTACGCAGGTCATTGACAATATTATTAGTAATGCGTTGAAATATTCTCCTGAGGGTGGTCAAATTACCTTCAAGGTAAAGGAATTAGAGAATTTTCTTGAAGTGAGCATTTCCGATGAAGGAATGGGCATACCAAAGGAAAACTTAGAGAAAATTTTTGAACGTTTTTACCGTGTAGACAAGGCGCGTTCACGTAAAATGGGCGGAACAGGTCTAGGACTAGCCATTGCGAAAGAAATGGTCGTTGCACACGGTGGACAAATTTGGGCGACGAGTGTGGAAGGCGAAGGAACAACGATTTACTTCACTCTTCCATATGACCGTACACAAGAGGATGATTGGTCATGAGATATGAAACGATAAAGTCAGTAATTTTGACCATTTTGGCGTTGTTAAGCATTGTGTTAACGTATAATTTATGGACGTATCAACCGGCTTACGATACGATTGACAATAATTACATTCACGAAATTTCGATCAGTGAAAAACGGGACATTTCTGACGTCGTTCGGCCAACGTTATTACTTTTTCATAAATATGGCTATCATTATGGAACGGTCCAACCGAATGTTATCGAAAAGTTCATTCAGATGATGAAAAAATGGGACTTATATGATTGGCAAGACCTTTCGGAAGAACTGAATTCGAGTGAATTTTTTTCGCTTGTGCATGGAGAACAACGAATCGAAATCGTTTTTCCTGATATTGTTCCTTTTGACGTATTTAATTCCGTTATTAGTATCGACGATGACTCTTTGAGCAATTCTTCTTTTGATCGTTTAATCATTGAAATGAACGAATCAAATAAGCATGAAGCGGACGTCTATTTTGTGAATTACGAGAAGCGACTTGTCATTGAAGCTCATCTGGAATCGCCACTTTCCTATCCGTTTCTAGCAAGTACGTGGGAGAAAGCAGAAGATTATACTCGTTATTTTGACTATGACGTCCAAGGCATTCGGAAATTATTTTTACCGCAAGATGCCCTTAAATTTTCGGTCATTAAGTATTATACGTATGTCATTAATCCTGATAAGTTTAAGTTAGCGCTTTTTAGCGACCCTAGCTTTGTAACGAAAGATTTATTAGATCAAGGAGACCAGTACACAGATGGAACGAGTATGATGAATGTCGATTATCAACGAAGCCTTATTACTTATGTGAATCCAGCCAATAATCGGGTGTCTTTCTCCATGTTAAAAAATGGGGATTTGTTACAACAAACGATTGATTTTATTAATGATCATGGTGGATGGACGGATGATTATCTTTACTTTGGGATGAGTCCCGCTGAACAAAAAGTATCGTTCCGCTTATTTATTGATGGGTTTCCGGTGTTTAATGAAGAAGGAATGGCCGAAATTGTGGAGTTTTGGGGAAATAATGAAATATACAAATACGTTCGCCCGTTTTATACTCTCAATTTACCGTTAACCGCTGAGCATATCACGTTACCGTCTGGATATGAGATGTTAGACCAACTCGTTAATCGACCTGATTTTGAACTCGAATATTTAGAAGACGTGACGATTGGGTATAAAATGTATCGAGATCCGCAAACACCGAAAGTTCTCATCTTTGAACCTTCATGGTACTATCGGTATGGCGGTTCGTGGCTCCGCTTGACGTCTGATGAGGAGGTAACGAATCGTGGACTGGAGTAAAACGAAAACGATCTTTATTATCGTTTTCTTTATTTTAGATATCTTTTTATTTGTTCAGTTTCTTGATAAGCGACATGCCAGTCAATTGAATATGACAAAAGATGCGTCCATTGAAGAAAAATTAAAAGACAATGGCATTCAATACGTCGAGCTCCCAAGTGAAAACACGAAAGGAAAGTATTTGACAGCGAAATCAAAAAATTTTTCGGATGTCAATTTGGAAGAATTACCAAATCAATCGATTACCATTCAAAACGGGACCACTCTTCTATCTATTTTTGACGAACCGATTTCAGTAAAGGAAAACATGGAGCAAGAAATGATTCATACGTTTTTAAAAACGTATGTTTATCAAGGAGGGCAATACCGGTTTTGGAAGTGGGATCAGGAACAAAATCGCCTCATCTTTTACCAGGAATATAATCAAAAATTGTTTTTTAAAAACGTCAATGGACGTTTAATAGTAAATTTAAATGATCAAAATCAAATTATTGGGTACGAACAAACATTGCTCGAAGACATACAAGAACTCGCCAATGAAAACATTTTGCCAGCTATTCGGGCCATTGAAACGATTCATCAACAAGGATTAATAAAAGCCGATAGTAAAATAACCAAGGTTGAACTCGGGTACTATACGTTAGTACAATTAACAGAGTCACAAGTATTAACCCCAACATGGCACTTTGTGATTGAACAAGGAGATACGAAAAAAGTAGAAGATATTTTTGTTAATGCAATTGAAGGACAAGTGTTCCAAGTATCGGAAAAACAGGGGATAATGGAGTGAACAGCATGTCGATACGATTTAGTGTACTAGCTAGTGGGAGTACAGGAAATGCAATATACGTGGAAACCGAAGAGCATGCTTTTTTAGTCGATGCTGGACTAAGCGGAAAGCAAATGGAAGGACTATTTCAAAAAATTGACCGAAAGATTGACCAATTAACAGGCATTTTAGTGACGCACGAACATAGTGATCACATTAAAGGACTAGGCGTGATAGCGCGAAAGTATCGCCTACCGATATACGCCAATGAAAAAACGTGGAAGGCGATGGACGGGTTAATTGGAGAAATACCGATCGAACAAAAATTCGTGTTTGAAATGGAATCTGTTCGTTCGTTTGGTTCACTCGATATCGAGTCATTTGGCGTGTCGCACGATGCGGTCGAGCCGATGTTTTATATTTTCCACCATGGTGGAAAAAAGCTCGTTCTGATTACGGACACGGGATATGTGAGCGACCGAATGAAAGGAACGATTAAAAATGCAGACGTGTTTATTTTTGAAAGCAACCATGATGTAGATATGCTTCGGATGGGTCGATATCCGTGGAGCGTGAAGCGGCGTATTTTAAGCGATGTCGGTCACGTTTCTAATGAAGATGCAGCTTTGGCGATGAGTGAAGTCATTGGTGACAAGACAAAGCACATTTATTTAGCGCATTTAAGCCAAGATAACAATATGAAAGATTTAGCCCGCATGAGTGTCAGCCAAGTGTTAGCTCAGAAAGGATTTGTAGTTGGTGAACAATTTTCTTTACATGATACGGACCCGAAAATACCGACTCCTCTCGTAGCAGTCTAATTTCATAGATTCATAGATTATAAATCATCCTGTTTCATGTTCATTTCTTTGTTTACGTTTGTTCATAGAAATTTCATTTTTTCGGATTATAATCAAACCAGAAAGGTAAAATAAGGGATAGCAGTCGTTCGGATAAAGGAGTGGTGTGAAATGGGATATTACGATGACCATTATCAAGGCCGTAATAATGAAACAAAAAGCCGAAAAGGTGGCTATCTTCTCGCTAGTTTTGTTGGTGTTTTATTAGGGGCGATGCTTGTTATTGTCGCTATCCCACAACTTGTAGACTTAGATGTTCTCCCATATCAATTAGATGAGCAGTCGCAACAAACGGAAAACGGATCCAATATTCCGGTTCAACAATTTTCCTATGATATAACGTCCGATGTGACTAAAGCGGTCGAAAAAACGAGTGCGGCCGTTGTCGGTATCACGAATATTCAATCCGCTAATTTTTGGTCGATTGGTGATCAACAAGAAGCGGGAACTGGTTCGGGTGTGATTTATAAAAAAGCGGGTGGAAAAGCGTATATCGTTACCAACTATCATGTGATTGAAGGCGCGGACCAACTTGAAGTAACGTTAGAAGACGGGACAAAAATTCCGGCGGTCATTCGCGGTGGTGATATTTGGACGGATTTAGCCGTTCTTGAAGTGGACGGCAGTCAAATCGAGACGGTCGCGGAATTCGGAAATTCTGATTTACTGAAACCAGGGGAGCCGGTCATGGCCATTGGGAACCCGCTTGGCTTAGAGTTTAGCGGCTCTGTTACGCAAGGAATCATCTCTGGTTTAGAGCGAACCATTCCGGTGGATTTAAACGGTGACGGCTATGAAGATTGGCAAGCGGAAGTAATCCAAACCGATGCCGCCATTAACCCCGGAAATAGCGGTGGGGCGTTAGTGAACATTGCCGGTCAAGTCGTTGGTATTAACTCCATGAAAATTGCCCAATCCGCTGTCGAAGGAATTGGCTTCGCGATACCAATTAATACGGCTATTCCGGTTATCGAAGACTTAGAACGATACGGAGAGGTCAAACGCCCAGCGATGGGAGTCACCCTACGGAACGTAAACGAAATTTCTGCGTACCATCAACAGGAAACGCTCAAATTACCGAAAGATGTGACAGAAGGTGTCGTCATTGAGCGAATCGTACCAAATTCACCAGCTGAGCATGCAGGTTTACAAGAGCTGGATGTCATCGTAGAACTTGATGGCGAAAAAATAGACAACATCTTAGATTTACGTAAGCATCTTTACATTGAAAAAGAAGTCGGAGACGAGATGAAGGTCAAATTTTACCGAAATGGAAAACTTCAAGAAACGACGATTAAGCTAACGGATGAATCTTCACTATAATCGTGGATAACTATCCGAGCAGGAGAGTATATGGACTTTCCTGCTTTTTTTCATAATGATAAGATAGCTTGTGGATAAAAATATTGCTTAGAGTAAAATACGCCAAAACGAAAGGAGATCATCGATGATTTTTACGTGCAAAGAACATGTCGAACTTGCCTTAGATGTCATTGTTGACGAATACGAAACGGCACCACATTTAACAGAGCTTCCTGAGGAAAAAAAGTTATCAACAACCTGTGAATATTGTGAGAATCACGCTGAATATATGGTGGCGAACTAATATTCCCACACAAGATGTGGATACGTTATGTGGATATGTGGATAACTACTGTGGATATATTGTTCGTAAATTGTTTGTAAAGTGAGGATGAGCTGTGAATATTTCAATCATCTCTGTCGGAAAACTAAAAGAAAAATATTTAAAACAAGGAATTAACGAATATACGAAGCGTCTGTCGGCCTACGCCAAAGTGGACATCATCGAAGTGCCTGACGAAAAAGCACCTGAACAACTGAGCGAAACAGAAGTGGAGCTCGTTAAAAAGAAAGAGGGAGAGCGCATTTTAGCCAAAATCCATTCAGATACATATGTCATTGCTCTGGCCATTGAAGGAAAAATGAAATCATCGGAAGAACTTGCCGAATCCTTAGACAAACTAGCCACCTACGGCAAAAGTAAAATAGCTTTTGTCATCGGTGGCTCGCTTGGCCTTCACAAAGACGTTATGCAACGAGCGAACGAAGCTCTCTCCTTTAGCAAAATGACCTTCCCCCACCAACTCATGCGTCTCATCTTGCTGGAGCAAATTTACCGTGCGTTCCGGATTAATCGGGGGGAACCGTATCACAAATAGATGCGGTCTTAAACTGTTCATATCATGTAAAAAACAAAAAGATAAGAGAATTCTTTTGGCAATCTATTGAAGACTACCTGAGTAGTATTGAAACCTTTATAAAGAAACATAGTAAGTTTTCTTCGCTTCATACTAATTTTGCATACTTTTTTAAAAGTAAATATGTTCTAAATAAACCCAAGCAGATATTCTATAGTAGAAATATCGTCTTGGGTTATTAGTTGTAATCTATTAGATTGTTATAATGGTACCGTCAAACTTTTGTGACTTTGGGGATTAGACCTTCCGCAAGTATTGCAATCAATAGCAGAACATCCTTCCGTGAGGTAAGTATGGATCTAAAGGTGAATTTCCGATAAAGGGAATAGGATAAGAATAATTTAAGGAGAATTAGTTAGGATAAGGCTCCGCTTTCTAGAGAGTGGTTTCCATCGTTTTCTAAAAAGAAAAGCAGCTGAATAAAGATGATTGCCTCTGTCACTCCCTAATAAGAATACATAACATAATTAAATACTGGGAGAAGGAGGTTAAAGCAACGATGGGTTTAAACCAACTATATTGGATTGCCATAGGTGCCGGTTTAGTGCTTCTCGTTGAAACCCTGGGCTGGCTCTATTGGCGTTATTGGGGTGCCGGTTCCATTCGAGATTATGTATCGGAAGAAGAGGAGCCCGATGGGGATTACCGCATTATCCGCAAGATCAATACGCCTGTCCAGCGAATCGCCTTGGTCGAACATCAAGGACAAATGCTGCTCTACGGCAACGGAGATGTGATGTTTGGTACCACTGAGGACGATGATTTGTATGCAGAAGCATTAATTCACGTGCCTATGGTAATAGCCGGGAAAAGAGAGCGGATTCTCATCATTGGTGGCGGTGGGGGAATTACAACAAGGGAGGCGCTACGCTATCCTGATGTGAAGGAAATAACAACTGTTGACGCAGACCCGTTGATGATGGATTTCGGCAAAAATTTAGATGCCCTTGTTAAATTCAATGAAGGATCTTTGAATCACCCAAAAGTGCGTACGGTAGTAGAAGACGGGCGGGTATTCATTGAAAATACCACGGAAGAGTGGGATGCAATCTTCTTGGATATTCCCGAGCCGAGCAAAGAATTTCCAGCACTCAGTCGCCTTTTTAGTTGGGAATTTTTTAGGCTTCTTAAGGAACGACTGGAACCGGATGGAGTGATTAATGTCTCTTGTCCTTCGTTAGCCAAGATACCTGAGTACTTTTGGAGTGTTCAGGCAACCTTGATGGCTGCAGGATTTTATGTATTGCCGTATCATTTTGATGTCATTGTGGAATATGAAGACGACTATGGATTTTGTATGGCAACAAACAGGCAAGTGTCTATAGAAGATATATCCATACCATTTCCCACCCGCTTCTTATCCCCGGAGAGACTTCGGGATATGTTCCACATTCCTTATAATTATTCCAAGAGGTGGTCGAATTATAGAATTCAAACGGATAGCAACATGGTTCTTGCTAATATTGTGGATGATGCTTGGGCTGATTAATGCAAAAGTAAGTATGACCGTTTCTTTCAATTAAAAAAAAGAGTAATTCCAACTTCTTGAGTGCTCATTGAAAGTTGGATTACTCTCTTTTTTTTATTTGATAAACTTCAGTCTGACTGTTGTAAGTTGCTGAGTAGTTCTTGTCTATAAAATTGGTGCAATTTTAGGTTAGACAGGGTATTTATCTGTGAATGAGCCAAAATTGACAGAACTTTAGGTGAGAATGTAAATAAGGAGAACAGGTCTTTAGGTAGAGTACGATTCGGGACGGATATTTCCCTTTTTTCTAAGAGCAGTGGCTTTTTTGCTGCCAAGTGGAATCCCCAATCTCCGAATGAAGGGACTTCGGTTTGGTAGCTGAGGATATGCAGCCCTGAACCTTTAAGTGTTAATCCGATGCTCCAGAATACTAATGGAGCATACTCCGGCGAATGGGATTGACAGACAAGGATACCGTCTTTGCTTAGAAGGTTTGATAATTGGCCAAAGAACTCTACGGTATATAAGCGGCTTAGTATTTCATCACCTGGATCGGGCAGGTCCACAATTATAACATCATACGGATCCCTTTTTTCTTTTTTGAAATCCTGGATATCTTGCTGATGAATCGCTACGCGTTTCTCATGGAGAGAGCCTTCGTTCAGGGCAACGACCTCCGGTACATTACTGGCCATGTGTAGTATCAATGGATCAAGATCTACTAGGTCAATGTGCTTCACATCAGGGTATTTGAGAATTTCGCGAATGGCAAGCCCATCCCCGCCGCCGACGATAAGGATGCGTTCCCGTTTTTGGACCATGGCTAGCGCCGGATGAACAAGGGCCTCATGATAAAATTGCTCATCCAAAGAACTGAACTGCAGCTGCTTATCCAGATATAGCCTTACATCGCTCGTCTCAAAAATTAACACGTTATCTCCCTCTGTACCGCCATCGTATAGAATACGATGGGAACTGGAGAGCAGATGACGAAGTTCTATCAATTCTTCCGTATTCGCGTCCTTGACCTGATCCCTATGTTGGAGGTCATAAAATACGCTGCGTCCCTTTGTGGGAATGGTGTCCACTCCACTTGCGGCATAAAACTTGTGTAAAGTCAGGCATTCTAATGAGTTGATAATCGCTTGATCCTTGACTGACATAACGTGCGGCGGAAATGTAAACCATGACGTTAGATCATAAGGGAGTGAACGGTTCGGGACATCGATTTTGCTTCCTTCCTCCCAGATCAGGGCTTCCTTTCCAGCCAGGTGAAATCCGCAATCTCCAAACCAAGGTACGTTGACATGGTAGCTAAGCGTGTGAAGGGATTCGCTTTCCAGTGTTTTGGAAATACTCCAATATATCAAAGGAGTATCTTCCGGCGATGAGGACTGGCAAACCAGGATCCCATCATCGCTTAGTTTATTGGTTAATTGGCGAAAAAACTCCTTCGTATAGAATTGGCTCAGTTCCTCCGTTTCCGGATCTGGAAGATCAGCAATGATTACATTAAACGGCTGTTGCTCCGTCCTTAGGAATTCATGAATGTCGCTTTCGTAAATATGAACGCGCTTATCAAACAAGGAGCCTTCGTTAAGTTCAGTGATCTCAGGAGTTTTCTGTGCGGCATAAAGCGTTTCAGGGGATATGGCGACTAGACTGACATGGTTAACCCTTGGGTATTTAAGGACTTCACGTAATGCCAAACCACATTCTTCGCCGATGATCAAAACTCGATTGTGTCGATTAGATAAATGCAGGGCCGGATGAACAAGAGCTTCGTGATAGATCCGTTCATCCAATGAATTCATTTCTAAATGCTCGTTCCAGTACAAGCGTATATTCTTTGATTCTATTAACAGGACGTCCTGGTATGGACTGGTCCCTTTAAAGATGATTCGGTGAGGACTTTTCAATAATTGCTGCAGTTCAATCAGGTCATATTCATCACCACGATAGGAATCCGGTTGAAGACTATCAATCAACATTATCACCTCGAATGAGTTATTTGCAGCCATTATATGAAGAATTGTTATTAACGTGTGAATGATTCGAACGCAATGATCTAGATGTGCTTGAAATGAATGGAAAAAGCAGTAATCTTTAGATCTAAAGTAAAAGTGGAAAAATAGGAATACAATTTGTAACACTTTTCAGATAATTTAATATAGTAATAGTAACTCTTATACATGCAAGAGACCCTTGCATGTATAGGAGCTACATAGCACCAATTGCCCTTTCCGATAGGTTATCTTAGCCAGGTGAAGGGCAATTTTTTTATGGTTTGGAGCGGTTGTTCAGGTTTTAAAGAATACATCTTTTTTTATTTTTATAGGGAGGTCCAAGCGTATATTTTCTTTCAATTCAAAGGATCGATCCAGCTGCCCTAAATCCACACTTTCTGACGTTGAGCCGGCTTATTTGGAAAAAGTTAATCGTCCTTTGCTTGTTGGGGAAAGAACCAATGTGATAGGATTAAGGAATTTCCGTACTTTGATTGCTGATGGCAAGTATGATGAGGCTTCGGAAATTGCAAGAGCCCAGGTAAAAAAGGGTGCGCAAATTTGCTGAATTTCTTCATAACAAAGTACCAGGGATTCGAATTCCGGATGACGTACGGGCAAGGATGGCAGGCTATGAAGGCGATGAAGCAAGGACACAAGGAATGGAAATAGCTAAGGAACTAGTGGACACAGCCCTACAATTTTTTCGAGGCATATACCTTTTTACCCCGTTTATGCGGTATGAAATAACAGCGGAATTGACAAGGTACGTAAGAAATCGAGATTCTCATTCATAAAGAAGGATGAACGGAAGGGAAAGATTACAAATATTTACCATAAAAGCATATGTGAAAGCCCGTATAAAACAGAACTCCTAGCTGAGAGAATGATCGAATTCTATGATTGAAATAAAGACTATTAAGTATAGTGATTCTGATTTCAAACTAAAATGATCTACCAAAAAATGTGGTCAAAATAAAGATTGATCGCATTTTTTGTATTTGAAGAAGTAATAAATTTTGGATTAAGGGGTTTAGGTGAACCGTATCATATGTTACTGAGGATTAATCATAGAATTAATTGTAATTCCATTTTAACCTGCTTCAATATTACCTCTTGAACCGCTACTAAATAGGGAGGAGCTATTTTACATATGCACTGGAGAAGAATAGTGATTCATAGCTTGATGTTAATTATTATATTTTTGGTATCTGCCATTATGGTGAATCCGCTAACTGACGGGATTAAAAACGATACTATACGAGTTGTGGTCAAAGAATTCATACGTATTGGATTTACTATCGGAATGTTTTGGTTGTATGCGAGGATGCTCTTAAAAAAATCGAGTGCATATTTTCGTATACATAAACCGTTCAAGACGAGCATAATATGGGTTTTCGTTGGTTTAGCAATGCCACTTACAGTTATTGTATTTTATGTACTTACACAATTCGTCGTTTTTGAAAAGCAAGAACAACTTTCTCTGGAAACTGCGTTATCGATTATCATTGGTGCAATCATTACAGCATTCTCCGCCGGGGTGATCGAAGAACTTTTGTTCCGTGGATATTTGTTTAAGCTGATCGAAGACAAATGGAATGTGGTTAGCGCTGTTTGTGTAACTGCTATCGTGTTCAGTGCTCTTCACTTACTTACGGTAAGTGGGCTACAGTTGGTTGATGTTTGCTTAGTCCTTATCGCTGTCAGCTTGGTTGGTATTATGTTATCGCTTATTGTTTATAAGACAGGGAATGTATGGAATTCAGTCGTGGTGCATATTATTTGGAACTTTTTTATGAACCCAAAAATGGTACAATTTGCTCCGCAGGAAGGCAGAAGCCATTCATCCCTTGTAATGCTCCAGTTTAAATCAGATAGTATTTGGATTACGGGCGGTACTTTTGGTATCGAAGTGGCTCTTCCTGTTGTCGTGCTGTATGTGCTAATAATTGCTGGGCTCGGTTTTTGCAAAACAGGTGTTAGGAATAATTCAATCACTTATTAAAGAAAATGATTTTTGTAGGGTTGTTCCGTAAAAGCTAAAACTCTTGGCTATTTAGTCAAAATTCTATATTTTAAATTCTAAACATGGTCCAAAAATTATTTCCCACTTTTATATTTAATGGTGAACCGTGTCATAAATAAGTTTAATGCCATTAAAAGATGCTGGTATGGAAATCAACATCTTTTTATACGATTATTGGATTTATTTTATTTTCTTGATATCACAACACTGATGGTCTTGGAATATCTCCAAATGGCCACCTGCTTATAGGATTATTGACATATTTACTTTCTTCTCCGGGTGCTGTAGTGACAAGAATAATGTTTCACTTTTACCTCCATCTGAAGCAAGCCATGTTCCTGTTTGATAGTTGCAGATTCTATACCGCCTTAAGAGGTGTTTGTTTAATTATTTGACAACGATTTAGTAAGAAGTATCTGAAAGTACAAGAGTATTATATTTAGGTTAAAAAAGTACTAATTTTACGCTGTATACGAAAGTGTGTACAAGTAAACAATACGTTTACATTTTGTGTACAAAAACGTATACATGAACACAAAGTTGTATACATACTGTTAGAATTGAATGTATACAACTTTGTATACATGTATACCAAATGAAAACTTGTTTTCTTTTTGAACACAACTAATGTCTCATTGACGCTTATATGAACCTACTTTAACCTATAAATAAAAGATGAAAGTTAGTTTTTGGAACTCATTACTTTTAATTGAAGGGGATGGGGTGATTTGATGAGTATTTCTAGAATTGCAGCGATTGATGTAGGAAATGATTGTGTTAAGGCGTTATTTGGAAAGGCTATTGGAAAGGCTGATTATGAACTATACATTCCCAACGTAATTGCAAGAGACATAGAAGATAGACCTGTAATCGGCATAGAAGATTTAAATGATAAAGATCCATTGGATGGTATTCACATTCGAGTTCACTCACCAGCTTTAAAAGAAAATAATGTGATTTATCGTGTTGGGAATTTAGCAACGAAATCTGATAATGCAAATGAATTAGATCCAGGCAGTAGTAAGTCTGAAGAAGATCAAACATTAGTGATGCTGTTTGCATCTTTGGCATTAGACGCAGCAAGAAACGAAAATTCTGAATTTTTCAAAAAGAATAATAATGTTATTGATGCAAATTATACGCTTGGTACTGGCTTGCCTCTTCGTGAAGTGAAAGAAGGAAAAGATGTAGGATATCGAGCACGGCTATTAAGTTCAGTTCATCAAGTGGAGTTTTTAGTAACCCCGAAATATCAAGGGTTAAAGGTAAATATAAAATTTGACCAAGTAAAGGTATATCCTGAGGGATTTGCTGCCTTTATTAACTTAGTAATGGACAATGATTTAAACATTATAAATAGAGATTTAATAGATAAAAGAATACTTATTCAGGATATTGGTGGATTATCCACTGATATAGCCGTCATCAAAAACCGGAATGTGGACGATGATAAAGCACAGGGTTTTAATATTGGAGTATCTGAATCATTAGAAGCCATCAGAGAAGAAATTAGAACGAAGCATGGGGTAGAATTAGACAGTAGGAGAGATGTCGTTGAAATCATAACGAGGAAAAATGATAGAAATCACATCATGGTAAAAGGAAGCCGGACAAATGTCCATGATATTGTAGATCGAATTCTTTTAGAATTAGCAAAGAAACAATATCGCATCTTACGTAATGTTTGGTCAAAAAATTCCCAAACTGAAATCTGCTATTTTGTAGGTGGCGGATCAATAGTGTTGAAGGATTACATCAAAGCTTTAAATAATAGTTTAGATGGTTACAATATTGAATTTTTCGAAGATGAAAAAGAAAGTATTTGGATGATGGCAAATGCTTATTATAAGTTAATCTCTGAATTTATTAGAAAAAATAATAAAGAACTAAAAGGTAAAGAGGCGGAAAAACAAACAGTAAAAAAATAGGGTGGTTTCATGAATAAAAAGGGTATGACTAGGATCCAAAGGGGGCAGGCAATTACCTTCCGTCTCCCTTCTGACACCCCAGATCACATAATCAAGCAATTGCAAAAGTTGAAGGAAACAGAGAGAAGAAACTTTTCTAGCAAAATAGCAGAGTTTGTTTTGGAAGGGGTAAATAACTCCCTGTCAAAAGAAAAAGAGACGATCACCATTCCTCTTCCAAAATCATTAAATAAAGAACAGCGTAATTGGCTAAAACACTCACATTCAGAAGCATTGTTAGGGAGCATTGTCTATCAATTGTTAGCTGATCCCGTACGTGCGACATCAGTTCTAGCCTCTCTTAATAGCAATGCTTTAGATATTAACGATGCACTTTACCTATTAGAGAATGAAACCATCAATAGAAAAAAAGAACAGTCTACACGCGATTTAGAATTTAATAATCAAAAGGTTATAGACGAACCTAAACAGCCCCCAATGAATAGCCTTGAAGATGAACTTGAAGATGATTTGATGAATTTTGATTGGGAAGAAGAGCATTTCTCATCAGTGGAAGAGGATCAGGAGGTTCATGAAGAAGAGGATATAGAAGATCTGCTCGGAGGTTTTCTTGCTCATATGAATAAGTAAACTTTTCCAGGGCAATGATTTATCCGAATTTTAATATAAATCCAGAAGGGGTGTTCACAATGAACGAACAAAGTTTGTTTTCTCAGTACGAATTCGTACGCCAAGGGATTTTACGGACAATTAATGATGTAACGGAAGAGATGGCCAAAGAAATTCCTGGAGGTTTCCCGCATAACATCCTTTGGCAAATCGGTCACGTTTATGTATCTCTCGAACAAATTGTCTTCCACTTTGCAGGTGAACAAGTAAATTTACCTGAAGGATATGCTGAACTATTTTCGAGAGGAACGAGCCCTGCAGATTGGAAAACGGAACCACCTACTTTAGAAACGCTTCGCTTACAACTTTCGGATCAAATGGACCGTTTGAAACAAACGTTTGCTAATCGCTTAGATGAAAAAATTGCTCAACCTTTTAAAGCTGGGCCATTGAAACTAGATACGATTGGCGAATTGGTATTGTTTTCCTTATTCCATGAAAGTGAGCATGTTGGGGGCATTAAAGGATTAAAAAACGGATTAAAAATTCTCGAAAAAAATAAATAATGATATTTCAGTCACAGTCCTAGTAGGGCTGTGACTGTTTTCATATTATAGACCTTTTAACAATAATGAAAAGGTGTATCTATGAAAAGAGTAGCAAGCCTAAATCAGCTGTTTTATTTTTAGGCTATGATAAATGTCCTTGTTGATTTTTAGCAAGTTATTCACACGGCGGCGACTCCGGCGGGTACAGTAAGCCAGGCAAGAGCCATACTTGAGCGTAGCGAGGGAAGCGGGCTTGCGGCTTGCCCACGGAAAGCGTCTGCCTGCAGCGAAATGTATAAATATCAACAATATCGTTTAACAGAGCCTATTTTTAAAAAGTAAGCAAAATTACCTTAAAAATACTAATTGATAATTTTTACAAAGGTGCTATTATTTAATTATTCAAAAGATTATTTTATTCACTGGAGTGTGGTCATGCATTTATGAAAATGGTTTCTTTTAATGCATACCGAACAATTGGTATTCCAGGTGTTCACTATATTAAGCCTGAACATATGTTTAAAGAAATAGAAACCATTCGACAAGCGGATATTGTTCTTTTTCCGGAAACGTGGCAAGTACCCGCTCTTGTTTATGGGTTAAAGAAAAAAATTTTTCCAAGTATTGAAACATTACAATTAGGCTTTAGTAAAGCCGAAATGACACGAGCCTTGTGGACAGTTGCTCCAGAACACGTTCCTTATACAGAAATTTTGGCAAATACCCCAAGTAACATCGAATATATTTTAGAAACGTTTCCTTATCCATTTGTCGCTAAAGAAGTTAGAAATTCAATGGGAAAAGGGACATTTTTAATTAAAGAAGAAAAAGATTTTTATGAATATGCGGAACGGAACGAGGTTCTTTACGTTCAAGAATATTTAGAGAATGATGGAAAAGACCTGAGAATATGTGTAGTGGGTAATCAAATTTTTACATCTTATTGGAGAGTCGGTTTAGAAGGAGAGTTTCTTCATAATGTAGCACGGGGTGGCGAACTTTGCTTTGATTTTATTCCACAAGAAGCATGTGATCTCGTCCTTCAGGTAGCAAACGAGTTAAATATCAATCATGCTGGATTTGATGTCATGGTAAGCGGCGGTAAGTATTATATTCTAGAATTTAATGTTCTTTTTGGTAATCAAGGCATTCATTCAAAAGGTTTATCTGTAGAACAAGCCATTTATAAATATTTATTAAGTGAATTTATGCCGCCTTTCCCTACCTCACCAATTACATCAAATAAGATTATTTCTTAGCATGGTAGAAAGCTTTACGTGAGCGGGTAATAGCCATAGTTGAGTTCGCTTTTTATGTATCTTCAACGTAACGATTTAACATATGAAACATCCCAACCATCTACGATGAGATGATTGGGATGTTTTTTTATGATTTACGCTTCTTGAGGGTTATTTGTTATAGGTGCAGATTGTTCATCGTCTTGATTGGTTGTACGAAGCGGAATTTCTTTTAAGAAAATTGTCGTGATGAAGGCTAAAGCAACTACACCCGCACCCGTTAAAAATACACCTGTTAAGGAAACGTTCAGTGCTTCTTTTAACAGCTGAATAAATTGATCAAAGAACGGGGCAAATTCAGCTGGAAGTGACGTCCGAATATTATCAAGCAGTTGTGTGTTCATTAAAATTTGAGGATCTTGTAATTGGTTCATATTTACGTCCATGTTCGGAGCTGCTTGTGAAATGTTGGAAAGCTCGGACGCTTGTAATTCTTTCACCATGATATGATTCATGACAGTACCGAAAATGGCGACACCGATCGTACCTCCAATTTGTCGGAACGTTTGCATGGCAGATGTGGCAACCCCTAAATAACGATGACTAACAGCGTTTTGGACAGTAATTTGGAAAGTTGGCATGTTCATTCCTAAGCCAATGCCAATAATAATTAACTGAACGATAAGTCGTGTTAATGATGACTCAACTTCTAGCATCGAATTCAGGAACAAACCGATAATCATGACAACAAAGCCGATTAAAGCGAAAATTTTATATTTGCCTGTTTTGGTAATTAAGTTTCCGACAATTACACTGGAAATAACCATCGCAATGGTCATCACCATTTCGATTAAACCGGATACCGTTGCGGATTCCCCATGGACCCCTTGAACATAAAATGGGACATACATAATGGTTCCAAACATCCCCATACCAAGGAGCATGCCGGCAATATTAGAGACGGTAAATACGCTATTTTTAAAGAGATATAAAGGTAATACAGGACTTTTCGCTTTTTGCTCGACAAAAATGAATAGAATCAATGAGAGGACAGCTGTTGCAAATAGTCCAATGATTTCCACTGACATCCAATCGTATTTTCCCCCGCCCCAAGAAAATCCGAGTAAGAGCGTCATAATGAAAATAGAAAGCAAAATAGAGCCAAGATAATCGACTGGTTCTTTTTCTTTTTTCGCATGAGACGGGTATAGTTTGACAATTAATCCGAAAGCAATCAAACCGATTGGTAAAAATACCCAGAATACCCAATGCCAATCGTAGTTATCAACAATGTATCCACCAAGCGTTGGACCAAATAAGCTTGATAATCCGAAAACAGCTCCCATCATTCCTTGCCAACGGCCACGCTCGCGGGGGGTAAACAAGTCACCAATGGTTGTAATAGCTGCAGACATAATCATTCCAGCACCAAACCCTTGAATACCGCGATAAACAATTAATTGAATAATCGTGTTAGACGTTCCACTTAAAAAGGCACCTAAAGAAAAAACAGCAATACCAATTAAAATGAAGATTTTTCTTCCGTATATATCAGATAGTTTTCCTACGAGCATCGCGGTAATGGTAGCTGTTAACATATAAATGGTGAACACCCAGTCAAAGTATTCCAATCCACCGATTTGGGCAATAATTTTCGGTAAGGCGGTACCGACAATAGTCATGTTCACAGCCGCAAAAAACATAGCCGCCATGACCGCCAGCATTATAATAACTTTTTGGCGATGTTCTAAATGTTCCAATTTTATTCCTCCTCACATGGAATATTCGTTAGTAATCGAGCTTGTTTCACGTGAAACGTTAGCGATTCTTCTTTTTCTAAGTAAGTAAACAACGCATCAATTAAGTATGTTCGCGGTTGTTCTGCTTGTAGTTCGGTTTGTAACAAGTCAAGGGACGATAACATCCGTTGTTTCATTGTTTCATCCTTCAATTGATTAATACGCTCTTGAAGTTCTTCCAAAATAGAGTTTAATGCTTCTACCCGTGATTCAAAAAACACATCTTCTGGTAAAAAGTGACGAACGACCGCCTCAGTCATCACAGGTGTCGGCTCGTTTTGCAAAATGTCTTGAATGATTGTATCTAAACGTTCGGCAATATACGTTGCTACTTGTTTAATGGGTGGGTGGTGTGGTAAGGACATTAGGAATAGTAAATATTCTTTGATCATACCTTGAAGAGAAATGACCAAATCCCATACATACGGTTCAATAACGTTCCCATACGCCGTTAACAGTCGCTCTCTTTGCCAATAAAGAATGTTTGCCCTCATTCGTCGGTGTAACTGTTGGAATTTTTCATTATGTTGTGTCCCAATTTCTTTAAAAACCATCATTAAAAAGTCTTTCCGTTCGAGAAAATCTTCCATTTGTAAGGAGATTTGCTCAATTAACCACTCCCGTTTGGAAGCAAATTGGTGAATATCGACAAAACGAGATTTTTCAAAAAGGATGTGTTGATAATATTCACATACTTCGATAAAGAGTTCTTCTTTTGACGGAAAATATTTATACAACGATCCTTTTGAAATCCCGCATTGTTCTGCAATTTCTTGAACGGATGTGGTGTAATATCCTTTTTGAGAAAAAAGAGAGATGGCTGTTTCAATAATGAGCTGTTTTTTTGGATCCATTTTTTTCACCGCCTTCTGTTAAACACATATGACTAATAGGTCATTTTTTGAACTTATAAGTCATTTTACATAAAAGGAGGTAAGTCGTCAAAGAAAAGTATTTGTAAGAGAGAAATATCAGACTTTTTGTATTTTATATCCAATTGTTCTCGTGATACAGTATGATAGAAGTACATGAGAATAACAGGGGGGATAAGGGGGATGGGAAATAAATCATCTGCTTGGATGATATTAGTAGCGGCGATGTTATGGGGAACGACAGGAACAGCCCAAACGTTTGCACCAGAGGGAGCTCATCCAGTAGCGATCGGAGCGATTCGTTTAGCGATAGGAGGATTTTCATTACTGCTCGTGTTACTCCTTTCCGGGCAATTTCGTCGGTCTAACTGGCCGCTGAAAAAAACAGGAATTGCCGCTCTTTGTATGGCTTGTTTTCAACCACTCTTCTTTTCTGGGGTTCATTTAACAGGTGTCGCTATAGGGACGGTTGTCGGCATCGGTAGTGCCCCCGTTTTATCAGGATTCATTGAATGGATGTTTTTTCAAAAACGACCGTCCAACCGATGGTGGCTGGCAACTGTCCTCTCGGTTTTAGGATGTGTGTTGTTGTTTAGTCATCAAGGAGCTGTTCGCGTTGATCCGAGCGGAGTCGGGTTAGCAATGGGGGCTGGACTATCCTTTGCCATTTATTCGTCTGTAAACAAGCGATTATTGAATCAGCACTCTCCGCTATCGGTCGTAGCGGTTGTGTTTACGCTCAGTGCTGTTTTGTTAAGCCCGCTTCTTTTCGTGTATGACATGTCGTGGATATTCGAGAAACAAGGACTTTTCGTCAGTCTACATTTAGGAATCATGGCGACAAGTGTGGCTTATATTCTTTTTGCCAAGGGATTGCAATCCGTTCCATCTTCAACGGCGGTGACGTTATCTTTAGCCGAACCGCTAACCGCTTCTTTGTTAGGTGTATTTGTTGTCGGTGAACGTCTCTCAGGCTTATCTTGGTTTGGAATAGTTTTGCTTTTATTAGGACTTTCATGGTTAACATTTCCTGTAAGAAGGCGGCGTCCTGTTTCGGTAGATGAGAATACCACCATTTCGTCTCACGATAGAATATGAATCAGCGGAGGTTGGCAAGTAAATCGACAGAATAGGCAAGTAAAATCCCAATATTGGCAAGTATTTCGATAAAATTGGAAAGTAAACCGCGTCAAACGGAAAATAAACTAGGTTGAAATAGAAAAATATCAGTTCAAAACGGCAAAGGAAATAGTTTTTTAGCAAAAGAATATCAAATCAACCATTCTATTTTAATTCTATATCGGTTAATAATAGAAGTAAGAAAAAGGAACGGAAAGAGAGGTTGCACATGGAGCGAATCAACGAAGAAGAATACACCAATCAAGTGTTAAACCTTTGTTTATTGGCTGGAAAAATTATGCTCCAATACGGGGCGGAAACGTATCGTGTGGAAGATACGATGATGCGGATTGCGGCAGCGTTCGGTTTAAAAGAAACGCATAGTTTTGTTACACCGACTGGCATTCTTTTCTCAGTCAATGACGGGCCGACCAAATTAGTCCGCATGATGGAACGCTCGACCGATTTAGAAAAAATCGTATTAGTCAATAGTATTTCCCGTAAGATCGCTGCTGGCAAGCTTTCCTTAGAAGAAGCATCGTTAGCGTTAAAGCATATTGAACTAAAAAAGATGGGATATCCCATTTGGCTCCAAATTGTGGCTGCTTCTATAGCAAGCGGCTGCTTTGTAATTATGTTCCAAGGAGGTTGGAACGACTTTGTTCCGGCGATAATTGCTGGGGGCTTAGGTTTTACGGTCTTTTTGTACGTCCACGAACTGTTAAAAATAAAGTTTGTTGCTGAGTTTATCGCTTCATTTATAATCGGCATTTGTTCGTTTGCTCTTGTATATGTTGGAATCGGACATGAATTAGATAAAGTCATAATCGGTTCGGTTATGCCGCTCGTCCCTGGACTTCTCATTACCAATGCGGTTCGGGATTTAATGGCTGGGCATTTAGTCGCCGGGTTATCGAAAGGAGCAGAGGCTTTTTTAACGGCCTTTGCCATCGGTGCCGGAATTGCGGTGATGTTTTCATTTTTGTAAGGTTGGAGTGAATTTTGGATGATATGGGAGCAGTTAGTGACAAGTTTTATCGCATCTAGTGGCTTTGGCATTATTTTTAATGTTCCAAATCGCTCGTTAATCAAATGTGGATTTGTTGGAATGGTCGGATGGATGATTTATTTTCTCCTTGTCCACTTTTCGTTTGATCCCGTTTTTTCGACATTTATGGCATCGCTCGCAGTAGCGATTTTAAGTCAACTTTTCGCTAAAGTAGCCAAAATGCCAATGATTATTTTTAGTGTTTCAGGTATTATTCCATTAGTCCCCGGAGGATTAGCATACGATGCAATGCGCCATTTTGTGATCAACGATTACAACGGTGCGATTCAATTGGCCGCGAAAGCTTTTTTAATATCCGGGGCGATTGCCGTCGGGTTGGTCTTTTCAGAAGCGATTAACCAATATTTTCGTAATCGCCAATCTCAATAAATGGAAAGGGAGACCACGATGAAAAAAGCTCGTCCGATTGTCAAAGGAAAATTAGTGGACGAACAGACCCGTTGTATCCATTATCATTCCGAGCGAGATATAATCGCTATCAAATTTAAATGCTGCAAAACGTACTATCCGTGTTATTTTTGTCATGAAGAAGTAGCAGACCACCGGTCATTACGATGGACAAAAGATGAATGGAAAATGAAAGCGATATTGTGTGGAAATTGTGGTAACGAGCTGACCATTCACCAATACATGACTTGTCATTCCCAATGTCCGTATTGCGACGCTTCGTTTAATCCAGGTTGTCAAAATCATTATCATTTGTATTTTGAAATCGATTAGCGTTCTTATATCCGTTGGAAGTGTGTGTCTTTAAAATTGGTTGGATATTTTAAACCATATCCAATGAATCGATCCATTCCAATATGTGCCGACCAAATTAATCCGATATTTAACATGAATGGACTTGATAATATGACTCCTAAAAGTAAAAAAACAATCGGAAAACTATAGGTATGAAACAAGTTATAACTAAATGCACCGACTTGATTATTCAACAAATACCCTAACATAGAGAGATCGGGCACCAATAATAAAAGAAAAAACAATAACCAACTAAATTCAAAATAGGAGTACACATAAACACTTAAAAAAAAGATAGCCAATCCTTCGATATGTAAAAGTATTTTATTCAAAAACATCTCCCCCTTTGTAATATGAGATGTTCCAATTTTTATTTTCTTCATAAAGGAAACTTTTCCTTTTACAAAAACATGACGTGTGAAAATGGTAATCCATTCACACGTCTTGTTCGTTTTTTGTATATGATTTTATTTCAATGATTGTGAGTTTCCTAATTTTGAAGAAGAAATGTTGGAAACAGCAGACGGTACGTTTGTTTCTTTAACCGTAAGCTCATATATGCGAAATAATTTTTCGATGGCGTGGTGCCATCCCATTTTTTCCATATGTTTGCGCGCTTTGATGCTCATTTGCGAGCGCAAGGTGTTATTCATCATTTTTTTCACGAGTTGGGGGAAGGTGTCTACCTGTTCTGGTTCGTATAAAAGGCCGGTTTCCCCGTGGCGAACTTGTTCGAGCGTCGGACCACTTTTAGCCGCCACGACTGGTAGACCAGATGCCATTGCTTCTAGCAGAACAAGCCCTACCGTTTCGGTAGTCGAAGGGAACACAAACAGATCGGCAGAGGCGTACGCTTGAGCGAGCTCTTCTCCGTGTAAAAATCCTGTGAACACGGTGTTCGTTCCTTCAAATAATGTCTTCAACTCTTCACGATAAGGTCCGTCGCCAACTATGGCTAACCGCACATCTGGAAGTTCATCCATTACACGACGTAATTCGTGTATTTGCTTCTCACGCGCAAGGCGACCGACAAATAATAAGAGCGGCTGCTCCGGATGACCGTCCGTTAAGCGATCACGCATTTCTTCACTTTTTTTATTTGGATGAAAACGATGGAGGTCAACTCCCCGGTCCCAAATAAAGACGTTTTTAAATTTTCGTTCAGTAAGCTCTTGTAACACGGATTTAGAAGTACATAGATTTATATCGGCACGATTATGAAGAAGACGTAAATAGGTCCACATGAGCGGTTTTAAGAGGGGCATTCGATAATAATCTAAATATTGAGCTAAATTTGTATGGTAAGAGGCAATGGTAGGGATGTTTAATTGCTTTCCGTAATAAATACCGGATATTCCAAGTAAGGCAGGATTCACGACGTGAATGATGTCCGGTTTATATGAGACGAGAAGTTGTTTGACACGAACATTAGGTAAACTGAATTTTTTGGAAGGATAGAAAAAGAACGTACGGGAAGGAATTAAGTCGATGGCGATTCCATTGTATTCTGTGACTCCACCGTCTGGAGCAATCACATGAACTTCATGGCCTTGCTCAAGTAACCAGTCAATCGTCGTACATAATCTGGTAACAATACCGTCCGTTGAAGGTAAAAACGTTTCTGTAACGAACACAATCTTCATGTCAGGAACATCTCCTATTCGTATGATTTTTTACATACCGTTCCCATACCTGACTAAAGGTTACATTCATTTTGATTGTATTAAAAATTTTGTAAAAAAACACTCTTTTGACTAGAATTTAATGGTAAATTAACGATAGGTTAAAATTTTTACAAAATATGAAGAAATAGTAGGGACAATCTCTTGTATGTTGAAAAAACTCCTTACTCTTTAAAAATAAAAATGGAGAACACATCCGCATGGATAAGATGTGTTCCCCTTAATATTTATTGTACGCGATAGACTCGAGCTTCGTAAGGGCGTAAAATGACAGAATGAGTCGCTTCATGCTGAACAACATCATAGTTGTGTAATAATAAGCGGTCAGCATGTAAAGTAAGGGAAGGGTTATGAAACTCGGCTGTTTTTTTGGATAAATTCGCGATAACGACGATTATTTCGTTACCTATTGTTCTTGTATAGGCATAAATTTGTGGATGCTCCTCATTGATTAAATCATAAGTACCGTAGGTAAACACGTCATTTTCTTTTTTCAATCGGATCATTTTTTTATAAAAGTTTAAAATGGACTTTTCGTCTTCTAGTTGTTTTTGGACGTTAATTTCCCGATAATTGTCATTTACTTTCATCCACGGGGTACCGGTCGTAAAACCAGCGTTTGGTTCATCCGACCATTGCATTGGAGTCCGGCTATTATCGCGGGAAGAAGCCCAAATGTATTTCATAATTTTTTCATGCGGAACTCCTTCTTCACGCTTAATCCGATATAAATTTTTGGTTGCGACATCATCATAGTCATCGATCGATGGGAATTGAACGTTTGTCATGCCGATTTCTTGCCCTTGGTAAATAAAAGGTGTTCCTTGCATAAGGAAATACATCGTGCCAAGGGCGGTTGCGCTTTCTCGCCAATACTCTTTATCGTCGCCCCATGTGGAAACAATTCGGGGACGGTCATGGTTTTCAATAAATAGCGCATTCCATCCTTTGTTTTCCAATCCTTTTTGCCATTTCGTTAACACTTTTTTTAACGCAACGACATCAAGTTCCGGATTCGTTTCAGCATCCCATAAGCTGATGTGCTCAAATTGGAAAATCATATTCATTTTTCCTTCTTCTTCTCCAACCCAAAGGGGAGCTTCCTCAATGGTGACCCCGTTTGCTTCTCCGACGGTCATCACATTGTAATTGCCATATGTTTGATCCTTCAATTCTTGTAAATATTCTTGGATTCCTTCTTGGTTCATGTGCATATCGAATGAAGAGACATACCGCTCCCCTTTAGGATACGGCATATCAGGAAGACCGGGACGCTTCTTTATATGGCTAATCGCATCAATACGGAATCCGTCAATCCCTTTTTTTAACCACCAATTAACCATCTCGTATAACGCATTTCGCACTTCTTCGTTTTCCCAGTTTAAATCCGGCTGCTTAGTAGAAAAGACGTGTAAATAATATTGATTGGTTGCTTTATCGTACTGCCAAGCAGAGCCGCCAAAAATACTTTCCCAGTTGTTCGGTTCTTTGCCGTCTTTTCCATCGCGCCATATATACCAATCTCGTTTTGGGGAGTCTTTAGAAGAACGGGATTCAATAAACCACGGGTGTTCATCACTCGTATGGTTGAGCACGAGGTCAATAATTAATTTCATCCCTCGTAGATGTACTTCCTTTAACAGTTGTTCAAAATCTTCCATTGTTCCGAAGTCTTCCATAATGTCTTGGTAATCGGAAATATCATACCCATTATCATCATTCGGAGATTTATACATCGGGCAAATCCAAATGACGTCAACTCCTAAATCTTTAATATAGTCGAGACGTTGAATGATTCCTTGCAAATCACCGATTCCATCTCCATTTGAGTCTTGGAAACTACGTGGATAGATTTGATAGGCAACCGCTTCTTTCCACCAAACTTTTTTCATTGGCGTTCCCTCCTTTAATAGACTAAATCAATGGGGGATTTCCTCTAGAAATAGTTTCTCTCTACGAAAAGAGAGATAAACTGATTTTGTGAACGATTACAATACATGGTAAGAGACACTTCGAGTGCAATCGTTTGCATATCTATACGTAATCATTTATCAATCATTATATGATCATTCATCCTAACGTAAACTTGTCATATAGTTTAAATTACAGATAGGATATACTATGAATTATGCAATCGTTTGCATACGCCTATTGTAAAATAAACCAGGATAGGAATACAACTATTTTCTCGATATTTTTTGGAAATCAATGTTTGATATAGACATTCACCCATTTGTTAGCCATTGCATATTTTGCAGTTGAAAGCAACGAAAGGGTGAAATGGATGAAAGGAAAAGAATACCGTTACTTTGTAAACGGTAATACAGCGAGAGGGTATTACAATTTGCTTTCTTCTAACATTGAGGGACTACAAGTAATTGTTCTAGAAGCGCCTCCTTACTCCGGTCAGAAGGAGATTTTGCAAGCGATTCGTGATCATTGGCTAAACCAAGGTATGTCAGTCGAATGTATTTTTTCGGCAATGAATCCAAATGAGCTAGTTGGTGTCATTCAACGTGATCAATTAGTTGTTTTTTTAGACGGAACGTTACAAATGAGATTTCCATTACCAGCGGAAAAGATTTCGCGTATATCATTATTTGATGCTTTGGATGAGTCGCATTGGCTACAATTGGCCCCGAAGTTAGAAGAAATTCATAAAGAAATTGAGGAAAGCTGTTCCCAAGCGTACCGAGCATTTGGAGAAGCGCTAACCATTCATGATGAGTGGGAGGACATCTACATTTCCCATCTCGATTTTGAAGAAGCCAACCGATTAACCGAACAATGGATTCAACGCTTATTTCCTGAACCGAGTCATGAAAAAAAAGGATCGACCGTTCATCGTTTTTTAGGGGCAGCCACACCGTATGGTCCTGTTGACTTTATTCCGAATTTGACGGATGATGTACCGCACCGCTATTACATTAAAGGACGACCAGGATCAGGAAAATCAACGATGTTAAAAAAAGTTGTTTCGTATGCAGAAAAGCTTGGGTATGATGTCGAAGTGTACCATTGCGGGTTAGATCCTTACAGTCTCGATATGGTGATGGTAAGAGAATTAAATTTTACCATTTTTGATAGTACGGCCCCTCATGAATATTTTCCTTCACGAAAAGGAGATGAAATAATCGAATTTTATGGAACAGTGATTGACCCGACCACCGATGAAACGTATAAGGATGAATTAGCTGATATTATTTCAAGGTATAAAGAAAAAATGGATGAAGGAACGAAAAAGTTATGGACGGCAAAAGAAAAATGGGATGAGTGGAAAAACTATATTGAAAAAGTAATTAATACACAAAAAGTAGAAGAAATTCAGCAACAAATTCGTAATCAATGGATTGGATAATCTTAAAAAAGATGGAGCTGGCGATCGTTTCCTATACCAGCTCCATGTTTCATTTATGAAGAAGTAGAGTTTATTGTGGATGCCGACGGTTGTTCGGCATGTTGTTCCAGAAAACGAACGGTTGCGGCAATTAATGTTTTTCCAGCATATAACATTGATCGTTCATCAATGTCAAACTTCGGATGATGATGTGGATACATTGCCCCTACTTCAGGATTACCAGCACCGGTAAAGAAAAAGGTTCCCGGTACCTTTTGTAAATAATAAGCAAAGTCTTCTCCTCCCATACTTGGTTCAAGAGAAACAACGTTTTCGTCTCCAACAATAGAGGAGGCGCACTTAATAAGGAAATCAGTTTCTTGTTCGTGATTGATTAATGGAGGATATCCTTTTTCATAAAGGAATTCATACGTAGCCCCTGCATGATCACATAGCGATTTTAATAGCGATTCCATTTCGAGAATGATTTGGTCTTGAATCGCTCCGTCAAATGTCCGGACGGTCCCTATAATTGTCGCTTTGTCTGCAATGACGTTGAACGAATTTCCTGCCTGGAATTGTCCAACACTAATGACCGCTTGTGCAAGTGGGTTAATTCGGCGGCTCACAATTTGCTGAAGCATTTGAATATATGATGTACCTAGCATGATTGCATCGACCGTATCGTGAGGGGCAGCTCCGTGACCGCCTTTCCCTTGGATGGCGATTTCAAACTTATCCGCTGCAGCCATCGCTGGGCCTTTACGATACCCAATTTGTCCGACCGGTAATAGGGACCATAAATGGGTTCCGAAAATAACATCCACTCCATCTAAACAACCATCTTCAATCATTGGTTTTGCCCCACCTGGAGCAACTTCCTCGGCAAACTGATGGATTAACACGACGTTTCCTTTTAGTAAGTGGCGATGTTCTTGTAACACTTTTGCGACCGTAAGCAACGTAGCCGTATGGGCATCGTGTCCACACGCATGCATTACTCCAGGTACTTTTGAACGGTACTCGACGTTTTTTTCATCCTGGATTGGAAGAGCATCAAAGTCAGCACGTAAGGCAACCGTTTTTCCAGGATGCTTTCCTTTAATCGTACCGACAACACCTCTTCCTCCGACATTGGTTCGTGTTTCAATTCCTAATCTTTTTAAATAATCCGCGATTTTTTGAGGGGTTTTTTCTTCATGAAACGATAATTCAGGATATTGATGGAAATTCCTACGTAAATCCACCGTTTCAGGGAACAATTCCTCTAATCGTTGGAACAAGGATGTAAGCACAGTCAACCCATCCTCCTCTCATTTGTTTGAAATTATTCAATATTATAACAATCATTTGAAAAAAACACTATGAAAATAGTCAAAAAGTGTTCAAAATTTTGAAACTTTGGAAGTAAACTTTAAAATTTATTGTGTCCTTCTTACAAGTAACCACTTCTTACAAGTGTTTTCCAATCTTAATAAAAGAGTTGAAATTTTTTTAAAATAAAAACGTTTTCAAAAGAAATACCGGGTAGGAATATGTAGGTGAATGTGGTATTGTTTTTACTAATTAGAAAATTTAGAAAGTGGAGGGGTGGAAATGGGAGTAGTTAAACCAACATCTGTGGAAACGTCAAAACAAGAAGTCGTACAACATGGAATTTTTCATCGAATGTTAGACGGTATTGAAAAAGTTGGGAACAAATTGCCCGATCCGATTACGTTATTTATTGCATTTGCCTTCATCGTCATTCTTCTTTCTCATTTAGGAGCATTAGCTGGATGGAAAGCAGTAAACCCGGCCACGAACGAAGAAGTAGCAGTCATCAGCCTGTTAACAACGGAAGGTTTCCAGAAGATTATGACGAACATGGTGAAAAACTTTGCGGAATTTCCTCCTCTTGGACTAGTTCTTGTCACAATGATTGGCGTTGGTGTTGCTGAAGGTGTAGGACTAATAGCCGCATTATTGAAAAAAATAGTGTTATCGACATCGAAAAAGCTGATTACGTTTGCTATTGTATTTTCTGGCATTTTAGCGAATATGGCGGGGGATGCAGGATTAATTGTTCTACCTCCTATTGCCGCCCTGGTCTTTTTAAGTGTCGGACGACATCCGATTGCTGGGATGGTCGCTGCATATGCCTCGGTAGCTGGGGGATTTAGTGCCAACCTAATTGTCAACATGCTCGATGCTCTTCTGGCGGGTTTTACTGAATCTGCTGCACGAATTAACGATCCGTCGTATGTAGCGAATCCAGCCATGAACTGGTACTTTTTAGCGGTATCATGTTTTATCATTGTCCCACTTGCTGTTTGGGTAACCGATCGAGTCGTAGAACCACGTCTACCAGCTTATAAAGGAAAACAAGCTTCGTTCCAACCGCTAAAGCCATTAGAGGAGAAAGGGCTTAAGTGGGCTGGTATTGTAACAATTATTTATTTAGTCTTTATTGCTATAACCATTATTCCAGAACAAGCGCCACTAAGAGGAGAAAATGGGGGAATTATCATTTCTCCATTCATGAGTTCCCTCGTTCCGATTATTATGGGGCTTTTCCTCTTTCCAGCGTTAGCGTACGGAATCGTGACAAAAGAAATTCGCTCCGATAAAGATGTTGCTCAAGCGATGGGGAATGCGATGGGAACTATGGGCCTATACATTGTTTTAGCCTTCTTTGCGGCCCAATTTATTACGTATTTTAACTGGAGTAATCTCGGAATCGTTATGTCGATTAAAGGAGCAGATGTATTAAAAGAATTAGGTTTAACCGGTCTTCCTCTATTTATTGGGTTTATTCTTATTTCGGCATTATTAAATATCTTTATTGGTAGTGCCTCAGCGAAATGGGCCATTTTAGGAACCGTTTTTGTCCCGATGTTTATGCAGTTAAATTATAGTCCAGCATTTACACAAATGGCTTATCGAATTGGTGATTCTATTACCAACCCTATTACGCCAATGTTTGCTTATTTTGCAATTTTGCTCGCACTGGCACAAAAGTATGATAAAAATATGGGGCTCGGTTCATTAATTGCGGTGATGATTCCTTATTCTGTTGTGTTTGCTATTGGATGGATTGCTTTATTTATTGTTTGGTTTGTGTTTGGACTTCCACTTGGTCCTGGTGCAAGTATCTATATGTAATGTAAGGAGGAGAGCGGTCCAATGGAATGGTTGTCACGCCTCCTCGTTTTCCTTACCATCAGAGAATTGACTTCCCCAATAACCACGATATTTCCTCGTCTTCTTCATAAAAAGCTACGAAAGAATTTTGAAATCTGTCCATCAGGTATAAACATTCAACGAAAAATATGATAAATTATAAAGTAAACTATGAAGAAAAATGAGTGTTAGTGTCCTTTGAGCACGGACAATTGTGTCTGATAGAAAGGCCGAACAAAGGGGACAATAGGAGAAATTACACCTTTTTGGAGGGAAGAAAATGTCAAAAGTATTAGATGAATTTTTACAAGAAAATTTAGAGGACTTAAAAAGCCGTGGACTATACAATGTCATTGACCCTGTGCAGGGCGCCAATGGACCGATCATTACCATTGGAGATAAACAGCTTATCAACTTATCGTCTAATAACTATCTTGGTCTCGCTACGAACGAACGCTTAAAAGAGGTAGCGAAAAAAGCAATTGATTCTCATGGTGTGGGTGCTGGAGCCGTTCGTACAATTAACGGGACGTTAGACTTACACGTGAAATTGGAAGAAAAAATTGCAGAATTTAAAGGAACCGAAGCAGCGATTGCGTATCAATCTGGATTTAACTGTAACATGGCAGCGATTTCAGCCGTTATGGATAAAAATGACGCCATTTTATCCGATGAGTTGAACCATGCGTCAATTATTGATGGTTGTCGCTTGTCGAAGGCAAAAATCATTCGTTTTAACCATTCCGATATGGACGACCTTCGCACCAAAGCGAAAGAAGCAAAAGAGTCTGGTCAATATAAGAAAATAATGGTCATCACAGACGGTGTATTCTCAATGGATGGAGACATCGCCAAACTTCCTGAAATTGTCGAAATTGCTGAGGAGTTTGACTTAATCACGTATGTAGACGATGCCCATGGCTCTGGTGTACTTGGAAAAGGAGCGGGAACAGTCAAGCATTTCGGCTTACAAGACAAAGTAGACTTCCAAATTGGTACGCTTTCTAAAGCGATTGGTGTTGTTGGTGGGTATGTCGCTGGTAAGCAAATGCTTATTGATTGGTTAAAGGTTCGCTCACGTCCGTTCTTGTTCTCGACTGCTTTAACGCCAGCTGATGTCGCTGCTTGTACGGAAGCGATTGATATGTTAATGAATAGTACGGAATTACACGATCGTCTGTGGGAGAACGGAAACTATTTCAAAAAAGGATTAAAGTCGTTAGGGTTTGACATTGGGGAAAGCGAAACGCCAATTACCCCATGTATTATTGGTGAAGAAAAGTTAACGCAACAATTTAGTAAACGATTATACGAAGAAGGTGTATACGCAAAAGCGATCGTTTTCCCAACCGTTCCACGTGGTACAGGACGCGTTCGCAACATGCCAACAGCTGCGCATACGAAGGAAATGTTAGACAAAGCGCTCGAAATCTATGAAAAAGTTGGAAAAGAAATGGGCGTAATTTCATAACGAAGAATCGAAATGGCTCGGCGCCTTTGCCGAGTTTTCTTACATTTTACTCCGTATTTTCGAACTTAACTGACAATTTGGGTGTTGATTAAAAAGGTAGAGGAGGAAAAAATTCATGAAGAAAATTTTAGTCACCGGAGCCCTTGGACAAATTGGAACAGAATTAGTCATGAAGCTTCGCGATGTGTACGGTGACCAAAACGTCGTTGCCACCGATATTCGCCAAGTGGACAATGACGTTGTGAATAGCGGCCCGTTTGAAGTTTTAGATGTAACGGACGCGGATAAAATGTTTGAAGTAGCGAAAAAGTATGAAGTAGATTCCATTATTCATTTAGCGGCCCTGTTATCAGCAACAGCTGAAAAAAATCCGCTCTTAGCATGGAATTTAAATATGGGTGGGTTAGTCAACGCGCTTGAAGTGGCACGAGAACTTAAATGTCAATTTTTTACACCAAGTTCAATCGGAGCATTCGGTCCAACGACTCCCAAAGACAATACCCCACAAGATACAATTCAACGTCCGACAACGATGTATGGGGTGAATAAAGTAGCTGGAGAACTTCTTTGTGACTACTATTTCTATAAGTTCGGTGTCGATACACGTGGCTTGCGCTTCCCTGGTTTAATTTCGTACGTAGCACCGCCTGGGGGTGGAACAACCGATTATGCCGTAGAGATTTATTATAAAGCGCTACAAGAAGGAAAGTATACTTCTTACATTGCGAAAGGTACGTACATGGATATGATGTACATGCCAGATGCGTTGAACGCTATTATCGACTTAATGGAAGCCGATGCGTCGAAATTGAAGCACCGGAACTCTTTTAATGTAACCGCGATGAGTTTTGATCCAGAAGAAATTGCAGCGGAAATTAGAAAGCATATTCCTTCCTTTGAATTAGATTACGATGTAGATCCTGTTCGCCAAAGCATTGCGGAAAGCTGGCCAAATTCCATCGATGCTACGTGTGCAAAAGAAGAATGGGGCTTTAAAGCTGAATACGATTTAACGAAAATGACAGAAGATATGCTAACCAAATTAAGAGAAAAATTATCAGTTTAAATAGAGGAGAAGGCATACAAATCAGCAAAGATTTGTGTGCCTTTTTTGTAAAATACTATAAATATTATATAAACATAATAAAAAATTATTCGAAAATATTGAAATAAATCGACAGAAATTTTATAATAAATTTAAAATTAAAACTTTTTATTAATATATTTATTTTTTTAAAACATGTGGTAGGATAAAAACGGTTTTATTCATAGTTGTTTGAAAATTTTGATATAACATGAAAATAAGGAGGATAATCATGCAAACACAACTTTCAGGCAAGCAAGTGTTGGCAGTTGGTTTAATGTTGTTTGCTCTTTTTCTTGGTGCAGGTAATATGATTTTCCCTCCAGCATTAGGGCAAGCAGCTGGATCAAACGTATGGGTTGCTATTGTAGGATTTTTAATTACTGGAGTAGGTCTGCCGTTATTAGGGGTTACCGCTATTGCGTTAACAGGTAGTGACTTAGAAAAATTAGCTTCACGTGTGCACCCAATATTCGGAATTATTTTTACATTTATAGTATATCTTGTCATCGGTCCGTTATTTGCGATTCCGCGCACAGCGACGGTGTCATACGAAATTGGTGTCACACCGTTTTTATCCGAAGCCGCTAAAGGAGGAAATTTATCCCTATTCTTAACAACAGTCGTGTTCTTTGGGATTACACTTTGGTTAGCCATGAACCCATCTAAATTAGTAGACCGCGTTGGTAAAATTTTAACACCTATTTTAGTGGTCGTTTTAGCAACGCTCGTCATTAAAGCTATAATCACTCCAATGGGAGAAATCGGAGAACCAGCAGAGGCTTACCAATCTGGAGCTTTCTTTAAAGGATTTATTGAAGGGTATTTAACAATGGACACGCTGGCGTCCTTAGTTTTCGGAATTGTGGTTATTCATGCAATTAAAAATTTTGGTATAAGAGATAACAAAGTGTTAGCGAAGGCAACCATTAAAGCAGGTGCCATTGCAGCAACTGGATTAGCGCTTGTGTATGTATCTTTAGCTTATATAGGGGCAACTTCTATTAATGTGATAGGACAAGCGGATAATGGTGCGGTTATATTATCAGGTTCGGCAACGCACTTATTTGGTTCCATCGGTACAACCATCTTAGCATTAGCGATTACATTTGCGTGTTTAACGACATCCATTGGCCTTGTATCATCTTGTAGTGAATATTTTAGTAAAGTATTCCCGAAAGTCTCTTATAAAACATTTGTTATCATTTTATCTATCTTTAGCATGATTATTGCTAATGTCGGTTTAACACAATTAATTCAAATTTCGATTCCAGTGCTTTTAATGGTGTATCCTTTAGCGATTGTCATTATGTTCTTATCTTTCTTACCAGAATCTATTTCTGGTCACTCTTCGGTTTACGTGTTTGCTTTAATCGGAGCTGCGCTAGTGAGCATCGTTGATGGACTTGCGTATACATCACTAGATGTATCTGCTCTTCAAGATGTTTTGTCTTTGTTACCATTATATAGCCAAGGGGTCGGTTGGTTAGTACCATCTCTTGTTGGAGCGATCTTGGGTTACATCATTGCTCAATTAGGTAATAAACAAAACGGTTCGAATGCATTGAAAAAAGCATCCTAAGCCGACCGATAAAACAAAAGGTGATCACATAAGTGTTCACCTTTTTTTGTCATTTCTATATTTTATTGTAAAACAAATTGAAGCCCTTGTCGATATGGAAGTATTTCATTTTTGGTTACATATTCTAAAAAATTCACTTGCCGGTCAAACTAAGTTATTTGCCCGATGGCGAAAAGCTCAAAAAAAATAGAGTGTGAAAAACAATTTGTTTCACACTCGACTCGAAACACTAAAAAATGAAATGGGCGACAAGAACAATAATCGGTAAAGTAATGATTGTACGTAATAAGAAAATAATGATGAGATCTTTCATATTTACAGGAACTTTGGAACCAAGTAACAGTCCGCCGACTTCAGACATATAGATGAGCTGTGTAACAGATAAGCAGGCAATGACGAAGCGCGTTAATTCGCTTTCAATACCAGATCCGATTAACGCTGGTAAAAACATATCCGCAAACCCGATAAGTAACGTTTCTGACGCTTTCGCTGCTTCTGGGATTTGCATGAGTTCAAGTATCGGAATAAACGGTTTACCTAACCAAGCGAAAAAGCTTGTATATTCGGCAATTCCTAACGAAAGCGTACCTAATGCCATAACGATCGGAGCGACACCCATCCACATATCTAAGATATTTTTCGTTCCATCTTGAAGGAATTTTTTCAGGCTATTATTTTTCCTTGCTTGAAGTAACGCTTGTTCGTAGCCGTAACCGATACGAGAATATCCTGCTGGAATGTCCTCGCTAGTTTTATCACCAGGTCGTCCATCCACGTATGTGTCCTGTTTTTTCGATAATGGCGGAATACGTGGAATAATGATGGCTGCTACAAATCCTGCAAGTGTGACGGTTAAATAAAATGGTACGAAATAGCTTTCAAGCCCTACTTCGGAAATGACAACTAAGCTAAATGTAATTGAAACAACCGAGAAAGTCGTACCAATAATGGCAGCCTCTTTTTTGGTATAATAACCTTCTTCGTATTGTTTACTTGTTAATAAGACACCAATGGTTCCATCCCCAAGCCATGACGCTAAACAGTCAATCGAAGAACGTCCAGGTAGTTTAAAGACCGGACGCATAATTTTTGTAAGAATTGCTCCAAACAGTTCGAGTAGACCAAAATTTAATAACAGCGGAAGAAACATCCCGGCAAATAAAAAGACAGCGAATAAGATTGGAAGTAGTCCTGTGAGTAACAGTCCACCTGTATTTTCAGACCAAATCCATTCTGGCCCCCATTGATATAACGTCATTAAAGCAAAAATCGCACCGAGTAGTCGTGCTACCAACCAAACAGGTTTTACATCAAGTAAGGCTTTAAGGAAAGGAGAGTTTTCAATAAACGACGGTTTAAATAATTTTGCAACAATTGTTCCAATAAGTGTCAGAACAATGATATACGTCATGAGAATCGGGATTCGATCACCTAATAATTCTTGCAACGCATTGGATAAAATCGCAATTGGAATGGTAATTCCTCCGTCTTGTGGAATCGGAGTCATAAATAAAAAGATACCGAGTAACGAAGGAATCAAAAACCTCAATGAGTCTATCAAACTAAAATTGGCTTGTTTCATTCTACCCATCACCCTTTTTAAAAGAATGTATAAATATAAAGCACGACTAATTTTAATTCAAATAAATCTTTTTGTCTAGGATATTATAAATTATTGTATAAATTTTATTATAAAAACAATTCAAATAACTGAAAACGTTTACAAAAACTATCATACCCCCCTTTAAGTGTATAAATATCAAATGATTTGTAAGAAATTAAAATCAGAAACCTGTTTAAATTCTGATAATTTTTATTATACAAAAAACTAGTTATGTTGAAAAGAATATACTTTTCATCAATTATTAGAAAAAATTCTTGGAAATAAGTAGGAATTTTGGTCTATATGTCGAATGAATAAATGACTATGAGAGCTTATATGTATCCGCTTTAAATCTGGGGGTATAGGATAATGCTCGCAAGACCATTGTTACGCTTTATATTACAACTCGTCCTTTCTGTCTTCGGTATCATCCTTTTAGCAAGTTTACCGTATTTTATTCAAGCGACCATATCTGGAGAATATGGATGGAGATATTACGGAGAGGCTATTGTCCAGATTGTCTATTCTTTTATTCACCCGTTACAACAAACCGTAACCATAGGGGATAGCAAACAATTGCTTCTTCCAGTATTGATGGATCGTGTTATTTATTCATTGACCATTTTATTTTGTGCAATCGTTTTCGCGTTTTTATTGGCCGTTCTTTTGGCAATCATAAGCATGCTTTTTCCTTACAACATTCGAAAAAAGTTTAGTTTCTTTCTATATTTATTAGAATCACTTCCTGATTTATTAGTGATAGTTTCTATTCAAATGTTTATTGTTTTTATTTTTAAGAAAACAGGGATTTTACTTAGTTCCGTAGCTACGTTAGGAGAACAACAAATATACGTTCTTCCGATTGTTTGTTTGTCCATTTTACCTACCATTATGCTCTACCGACATGTGATGGTTCTTTTGGAAGACGAATGGCGGAAAGACTATGTCACCTTAGCTCATTCTATTGGGTTAAAAAGAGTGGTAATTGTTGTAAAACATATATTTCGAAACGTTGTAGTAAGTTTATTTTTTCAGTCAAAAAAGACGATTTGGTTTATGCTTTCGAACTTGTTTGTCATTGAATATTTCTTTAATTTAGGAGGAATAGCTACATTTTTGAAACAACATTTGCATCCAGTAGTGTTCTCGTATTCTATGATTGCTATCTTTCTTCCAATATTCATCATTTATACATTTGGGGAATGGTGTTTTCGAAAAATGGGGTTGATTAGAATATGAATTCCGTATGGAGACAGCCATTGTTTCTAACTGGGTTCACATTTCTCAGTGGCTTGCTAGTATTAAGTTTTGTTTATTCGTGGATGATGAATGGAGAAATTCCACAAACGAACTTTTTATACGACGCAAATGGAAAGTTAGTGGATGTTTCTCCTTTATCTCCGCATTGGAAGATGCCATTAGGCTCTGATATGTATGGATATAGTATGTTATCTAAAATCATTATAGGAGCAAAGTTTACGATTTTAGGGGCGTTAGCAGTGGCACTTATTCGTGTTGGTTTAGGAATTCCTCTCGGGTTTCTTGTTGGGATTTATGGACAGCGCTACAAACGATGGATAACCGCTTTTGTTGATTCGTTTCATTATGTACCGTTAACGGTGGTCGCCTTTTATTTATTGTTTCCTGTTCTTTGGGAGCCAAGGGAAGGGTTTCAAACAACCTTAATGGAGCGAATTGTCTATGAAGTAATGATCTTATCCTTATTAACCGTTCCAGTTGTAGTTGTATTAGTAGGAAATGAGGCAGAACGGTTGTTACAAGAGGAATTTATCGTTTGCTCGAAGACGCTTGGTGCTTCCACATTTCGAATCATACGAAAGCATTTGATTCCAATGATGAAGGAAAAACTCGTTCTTATTTTTGGTCAACAAGTGATGCAAACGTTAATCATCCTATCACATTTGGGCTTATTACAATTATTTTTCGGTGGAACGAATGTATCCTATGATCCACTCTTTAAAGATCCACCTCTTTCCATCTCAAATGAATGGTCGGGGCTTATTGGGAGTTCCTTACCGTATTTCAAAACAGCCCCTTGGATGTTGTTTGGCCCTATTGCCTTTTTTGGTCTTACGATGTTGGCCATCGCTTTCATGATGGAAGGGTATGTACGAGCCACAGCCGGATATTCATATTACTTTACGAAAAAGAAAAAGGAAAAAATGATATCTCGCCAAAATGCAGAAACGACAGCTGCTTCATTTCATTTCGAATTGGTCAAGCGCCATTCTTTAAAAGAAAGTAACTAACGTATCATATAAATACTTGGAATAGGAGGATAAACTGTGTATAGGAATATTCAACTGTATCGAAATACGTTACAATTACTTTCAGATGAAGAATTAATTTATGCTTATAAAAAAGCGGTTCGAAACTCGCTATCGGTGGAGTTCATATCGCTGCTAAAAAAAGAAATTGAAAACCGAGGAGTGAAAATTAGAGAATTGCAATATACGTAAAAAAGCGTTAAGGGAATACACCTTAACGCTTTCTTTCATTAAGCAAATAGGAAGAGTCCAATCGAAATAATAACTCCACTAATAAACAGGACAATCAGGCAGAAGCCCATAATATCTTTCGCTTTTAATCCGGCAATCGCCAAAGCTGGTAATGCCCAAAACGGTTGAATTAAGTTTGTCCACGCATCTCCCCAAGCCACAGCCATCGCAGTTTTTGCAATGGATAAGTCAAGCGACTGAGCCGCTTCAATCATAATTGGTGCTTGAACAGCCCACTGGCCACCTCCAGAAGGTACAAAGAAGTTGACGATACCAGCACTGATAAACGCAAAGAAATAGAAGGTAACATCATTCGATATATTCACAAAGGCTTCAGACATGACGACCGCTAAACCGGATGCCGTCATCATTCCCATAATTCCAGCATAAAACGGAAATTGAATAATAATACCACTCGCACCTTTCACCGCCTCATTCACAGCTTGAAGAAACCGTTTTGGCGTCCAGTGGAACAAAATACCTAGGAAAAGGAATAAGAAGTTCACAATATTTAAGTTTAAGGAAAAACCGCTTTCAATAAAGTAATAGAAAAGGAAAAAAAGACCTAAAAGTCCGACCAATAACGAAACTAGAAAATTATTTTCTAACCAATTCGCAGGCGTACGCACTTCCTCAACAGTAGCCGCTTGAGTAGACATTCCATCAAGCAAACTTGGATCAATCGTAATTGTTTGATCTTTCTCTGGATGCATAAACCGATTTAATAAAGGAAGAATGAGGAATAATGCCACGACAATGAATAAGTTATACGTAGAGAAGATCGTTTCGTTTGTAGAAATTACACCGATTTGTTCGGCGAATGGATGTCCTTCCGTTGCAATGGATAGAGGAATAGATCCCGAAAATCCTCCGTGCCAGACGATAAATCCACTGTAAGCGCTCGCGATTAATAGTCGATAATCCACGTTTGGAACCCGTTTGGCTAATTCTTTAGCAAACAGGGCCCCAATGACTAACCCAAATCCCCAGTTAATCCAGCTTGCAATCATCGAGACAACCGTGACAAAAATGATGGCTGCACCCGGTGTTCTTGCTCCTCTCGCTAAACCGTTTAACAACGTTCTAAAAAAAGGGCTACTTGCTAGAACGTGTCCGGTAATAAGGACAAGTACCATTTGCATGGAGAAGGATAATAAGTTCCAAAATCCATCTCCCCAATACTGAACCATTTGACCGGCAGTACTTTCGGTAAAAAGTAATCCAAGTACAAAAACGACAAATGTTAAAAGAACTACAAAAATAAATGGATCTGGTAAATAACGTTGCATGAGGCGATTCGAGAAATGAATTAAGCTTTTCATCTAATTCCCCCTTGTTTGTCTGTTTTTAAAGCGCTTACACCTTTAAATAATTTCTACTATTTTTCGAAAATTCCTTTTATTAAGAAAATAAAATGAAAAAAATTTTCTTAGTAGCGATTTGATTAAGAATATAGGACAATAATGTTGAAAAGGTGGGGACAAGTAATGGACATCATCAACGAATTAGAACATCGTTTTTATGCTGAACGAAATAAAGAAAATGCCCAGGCGATGGAGAAATACATGAGAAATTTATTTCCCTTTATCGGAATCAAAACCCCTGAACGAAATAAGCTGCTGTCAACTTTTTACCAGGACACCGGTTTATTAAAGAAACCGTTTGATCGTTCGTTTGTCCGAACACTTTGGAAGAAGGAAGAACGAGAATTTCAATACACCGCACTCAATTATATGACCCGTAAGAAGAAAGAGTTGCAACCGGAGGATTTAACATTATGCCATGACTTAATAACGGAAAAATCGTGGTGGGATACCGTCGATCATATCGCGAGCCATTTAGTCGGCACATTGGCCAAAAGGTTCCCGGAAGAGGTGTTACCGACTGTTGACAAGTGGCCAACGGATGACAATATGTGGCTTCGGCGAACGGCAATTATATACCAATTAAAGTATAAAGGGGAGACGGACGAACAACGACTATATGGAAATATTTTAAAAAATGCTACAAATCACGAGTTCTTCATTCAAAAAGCGATTGGATGGGCACTACGAGAATACTCAAAAACGAACCCTGATTCCGTCAGAGCCTTTATTCAACAGCATCCGTTACCAAAGCTAAGTGTGCGCGAGGGGTCTAAGTACGTGTAGAATGGAAAAGATGAAGGGGACGTGATACAATGACCATATACTGGAATAAACAACAAAGAAGGTGACAGTATGATTCGTTGTATCGCATCTGACATGGATGGTACATTAATCAATAGTCGACAAACCATTAGTGAGGCTAATCGAGAGGCAATATTAAAAGCCCAGCAGGAAGGTATTCAAGTCGTCATTGCTACCGGCCGGTCATACGAAGAAGCAAGATACGTGCTACAAGAAGCCGGCATTCATACGCCAATCATTTGTGTCAACGGTGCAGAAGTCCGAGACCAAAATGGAACGGTTGTTCATGTACATAGTCTTGATAAAAAAGATGCTCAAGAAGTTATGAACATCCTAAAAGAAATCGACATTTATTTTGAGTTATATACGAACAAAGGAACGTTTACAGAGAATTACGAAATAGGATTACAAACCGTTATTGATATTTTTACAACGACGAATCCACCGATGCCAGAAGAATTTGTTCGCCAAATGGCCAAAGAGCGATTAGAAAAAGGATTTATTCGTGAAATCGGAAGCTACAGCGACATCATGTCAGATAACGAAATTCACATTTATAAATTTTTAGTGTTTTCAGCTGACAAGGAAAAATTACAGTTGGCTCATCAGCGCTTGCAACCTATTTCGTCGATTGCCATTAGTTCTTCTGGTAGTGAAAACTTAGAAATTACCGATCAGAAAGCGCAAAAAGGAGTCGCACTAAAGAAATTTGTCGAACAACAAGGCATTGCTTTAGAAGAAACGATGGCAATTGGAGACAACTATAACGATGTATCCATGTTTAACATCGTCGGCTACCCGGTCGCGATGGGAAATGCCTTGGATGATATTAAAAAGCAATGCCGTTATGAAACAGTGACAAATGATGAAGACGGTGTTGCCAAAGCAATTGAAATGGCGCTACAGAAAGTGGGAAAATAACGTTTTTATAGAGTACAAGGTGAAAAACCATGAACTGGGCTTTTGTCTTGTTTTTAGTCGTTTTCTTGTTCGATATCATTCTTGCTTTTTCCAACCTAAAAAACGAAAAATGGCTGTTTTATGAGCATATCTTTCGTGCACTCATGTTTGGATGGCTAGCGTTAGCTACTTGGACTCAAATGGATACGTTCTACCTGCTGGCAATTGTGAGCTTTGTCATCACCGTTGCCATCGTATTGGCGGTAAGCCAGAAAAAACATCTAGCAGTTACAAAGAAAATTAGAAAACAAAAAAAGGGAGGTTAGTCTCCCCTTAAAATTTTTTTCCAATACCATTCATAATGAGCTGGATCATGATATCAATATCTTTTTCATCATCCCAGTTTTTATCAGGAAATAACACGTTCCGAGCAATTAAATGACCGAAGATAACCGAAAGGATGAATTGAAAAATATACTTTGGCGGTAAATCGATTAGCTGTCCTTTTTCTTGATAGGATTTTATAATATGGAACATTCGATTAGCTAATTGTTTTGACACATGCTGAAAAAACTGATCTTTTAACTCCGGATGGAAGGAGATTTCTTGAACAAATATTTTAAATAGAGGCATGTTGTTTCGCATAAATTCTTGTCGATTATGAATAATTGCCCGAAGTAAGTCAGTAAACGAGTCAAATTCGGTATCCAACAGCTTATGAATACCACGAGTAACGAAAGGGGCGGCAATTTTGGACATGACCGGTCCGACAATGGCTAACAGCAAGTCTTTCTTAGTTCTATAATGACGGAAAATCGTTCCTTCGGCGACGCCTGCTCTTTTAGCGATTTCGCTTGTTGACGTGGAAGCGAATCCTTTTTCAGAAAAGATCTCAATGGCCGCCTCTAAAATTTTCTTTTGTTTTTCTGTAATCTTTTCTTCGTTTTCTAATATAACGTCCAGCATGTCTTGATATTCTTGCATGGAATAAACTCCTTATATGATCAATTTGTACTTATATTTTACGATATTTTTTTAAGGCAGCAATGTTTAAGAGAATGAAAAGGAATGAAAATCCAGCCAGGACCATTAAATGGATGGATGTATCCCCTAAGCTATATCCTCGAATCATCACATCTCGTAAGCTGTTTGCTGCATAATAAAGCGGTGTGCATGGACCGATCCATTGTAACGTCGGATGAATCGTTTCTAAATTGAACAGGCCGCTAAAGAAAATTTGTGGCACAACGACAAGAGGGATAAATTGCACCATTTGTAACTCATTTTTGGCAAAAGCGGATAGTAAAATACCAATCGTTAAGGCGGTAAATGACAATAACAAGATGACAAGTAAGACTTGCCAAAACGCTCCTTCCATCATCATATCGAGCACGTAAATGGCGTACCACGTAATCAAGGAAGCTTGAAGAACGGTAAAAATACCGAATCCAAGCACATACCCTATGACAATTTCCCATGCTTTAAGAGGGCTTGCTAATAACCGTTCAAGTGTACCCGACGTCCGTTCGCGTAAAAAGGAAACCCCACTAATTAAAAAGACGAAAAAGAACACGAAAAAGCCTAATAAAACTGGACCAAAATAATCAAACTGCTTCATATCGGCTGAGCCATGTAAAAACTGGACATCAAGTGATAGCTCATCCTTTTTTGGTTGCAGTGTTTTCAACCATTCTTGTACCTCTTGAATAACCGCTCGATTTACGGATGGATCGCTTCCTTCCAATTTTAAAACAGGGGTAGGATTCATGAGCAAGTAAGCATCGATTTCTCTTTCTTGTAGCAACTCTTCAACTTCTTTTTCCGAATCGTACAAGATAAACGTCTCGTAATCTTCTTCAATGAATGGTTCCATGACCGGAACTACACCAATCGTTGGATCAATCTCCCCTTGGTCAAAGACAAGCCATAACATGGTTAAAATAAATATAGGGGCAAAAATTAATAAAGCCAATGTTCGGCGGTCCCGTAAAAACTGTCGTAAAATACGAACCACTAATGCTTTAATTCGCATGAGCCTTCCCTCCTAACATTAAGAACACTTCTTCTATCGAACTGGCCTGGTGATGGGTTTTCATATTTTCAGGGGAATCATTCGCAAGTAATGAACCGTCTCGAATGAGTCCAAGTCGGTCGCATCGTTCGGCTTCATCCATGACGTGAGTCGTCACAAAAATCGTCGTTCCTTGCTGTTTTAATTGTTGAAACTGCTGCCAAATTTGCTGACGTAATAAGGGGTCAATGCCGACAGTCGGTTCGTCTAAAATTAATAAAGAAGGTTCATGAAGGAGGGCAATCGCTAACGAAAGACGACGCTTCATTCCCCCAGAATACAGGTGAACCGGTTTATGTAAATGGTCGAGTAAATCAACGGTTTCCATCACCGATTCAATGCGCTCCTTTTTTCGTTTACCTTTTAATCCATACAAAGAAGCAAAGAAATCTAGGTTTTCTTTGGCGGTGAGTTCGTTATATAGCGCATCCGATTGGGCCATATAACCGATCGAGGTCATCGCTTGTAAAGACGGCATTTTGACTCCATTCATCCATACCGCACCACTATCAGCTTGCTCAAGTCCCATCATAATTTTGACGAGTGTTGTTTTTCCTGATCCAGATGGTCCTAACAAGCCATAAATTTCACCAGCCGGAATGGATAATGAAATGTCGCGTAACACGTTCAGCGATCCAAACGACTTCGATACGTGCTGAATATCGATGAGTTTGGTCATTACAACCACCTTCCGTTTCTTTTGAACATATTTGTGAGTGATTACTCACTTTTATCATACATAATTTACCTTGATTTGTGAAGTGAGTAATCACTCACTTTATGTAATTTCCTCATAACTTTGGATTTTTTTCATAATCTAGAGATTTTTTCTCATAAATTTTAAAAAATTTCTCTTATTTGAAAGGATTTTCTCATAAAACTAGCGTTTTTCCTAATTGTTTCTATCTGCAAAAAAACAGGGTGAAAAACGTATCACCCTGTTTTTTTGATCTAACTATGCTCTTGTAACTAAAGGAAATGTCCTTGAATTCAACTCTAATGGCGATACCATTGATAAGACCAAAACCGTTCGTATTGAACCCATCGAAGTCCTTCAGGATCGTTGTTGGCGATTTTTTGTTCAATATCAGCTAAGATCCATGCTGTTTGCGATTTATGCGCCCGCATCGCCGCCATCTTTTTCTCTTTTACCGCTTCAATATTGACGATAATATCAGGCGGACCGAGCTCTTCTTGGCAATTGTGCGAAAAGGCGACGCAATGTAACTTCGGTCGCTTTGTTTCTGTTATCCTCTCGATCGCCCGAACGACAGCACGTCCCGTTGCTTCGTGGTCGGGATGAACGGAGTAGCCTGGATAAAACGTAATGACTAAAGATGGATTCGTCTCGTTAATTAAATCGGTCATCATTTGAATTAATTTTTCTTCGTCTTCAAATTCAATCGTTTTGTCACGAAGACCCATCATCCGTAAATCTTGAATACCAAGTACGTTGGCCGCTTCTTGTAGCTCTTTCTTTCGGATGAGGGGAAGGGACTCCCTTGTAGCAAACGGGGGATTCCCCATATTTCGTCCCATTTCACCTAACGTTAGACACGCATAGGTGACGGGGGTCCCATTTTCTACATGTAAAGCAATCGTCCCTGAAACGCCAAATGCTTCATCATCTGGATGAGGGAAGATAACTAACACGTGTCGTTCTTTTTGAACCATTTTGATGAACTCCTCTCTCCCCTTATGCAAATGGGGTCAAACTGAGTTGAAGGGCGACAGCTAGCTTTCCTTCATAATCGTGACCAGCCATGAGTAGGCGTCCTAGTTCGTCCACTTCATAATGTGTAAGACCTTCAGCATAGATCCAACCAAATGGCATTTTTAGGCCGACACGATACGGTCCGTTACCGACGATTTTGCCGTGCTCGTACGTGACTTTTGCGTTCCGTATATACGCTCCTGAGGAAAAAGACGTTTTATTAAAGTGGGAGGCATAAGCCCCATTGGTCGTTTCTAAGTGTACATATACTTCTTTTTTCGCAAAACGATTAATTTCGGCTTGAACGTCGGCAAGCTCAATGGGTTTCATTCCAATTCCTCCTTGAATACTTAAAAGCGTCGGTGAGCAGCGTGCATCACAGGTCCAACAAAGTCATTCAGACGGAATCCGTGGCGAACCGCTTTGGAAATAAATTGTTTCGCGAGTCCAACCGCATCTTTTACAGTGCGTCCTTTCGCTAACTCCGCGGTGATCGCCGCGGCATACGTACATCCAGCTCCATGAGTGTACGTTGTGTCCACTTTTTCCGCTTCCAAAAGTGTGAACGTTTGACCGTCATATAACAGGTCCACCGCTTTGTCATGAGCCAGCTGTTTTCCGCCTTTTATTAAAACGTATTTCGCTCCTTGGGAATGGATAATTTGGGCAGCTTCTTTCATATCATCGATCGTTTGAATTGGACGAGTTTTAGCTAATTGACTAGCTTCAAATAAGTTTGGCGTCACCACGGTTGCTCGCTTCACCAGAATGTCGCGTAGCGCATCCGTCGTTTCTGGATGAAGCACTTCATTTTCTCCTTTACAGACCATTACCGGGTCGATAACGACGCGATTCATGTCGTGCTTGTCGATGTAAGAAGCCGCTAGTTCAATTACATCTACAGAGCCTAACATTCCTGTCTTTAACGCATCGATTCCAACAGAAAAAGCGGTTTGTAATTGGGCCTCTAACGTAGAAAGATCAATCGGATACACTTGGTGATGCCAGTCGGTTGGGTCCATCGTCACGATTGTTGTAAGGGCAGTCATTCCATAAACATTTAATTCTTGAAACGTTTTTAAATCCGCTTGAATCCCCGCTCCACCACTTGTGTCAGAACCGGCGATTGTTAATGCTTTATGTAAAGTCATCATGTATCACTCCTTATACTAGTTCTATAGAAAAAGGTATTTGTATTTTAGCATATACGAAAATGCCAAAGAGTGACAAACAATATGAATAAAGTTCACCTATTTCGAAGACCAATTGGGCCACACTGATTTTTGAATCGTTTGTTATACTATAAGAAACAGAGATACAAACAGGGGAGAAGGTTCAATGAAGAAAAAAATATTACATAACGACTGGGGACCATTGCTCGAAGATGAGTTTCAAAAACCGTACTACTTAGCATTACGTGAGTTTTTAAAAAAAGAATACGCGACACAAACAGTGTATCCGAACCCGTATGATATATTTAATGCTTTGCATTTTACGCCATATCATCAAGTGAAAGTTGTAATTTTAGGGCAAGACCCATACCATGGACCTGGACAAGCACACGGATTAAGTTTTTCTGTTCAACCAGGAGTGGAACCACCGCCATCGTTAAAAAATATTTTTAAAGAATTGCACAATGATCTCGGTTGCCCGATTCCGAACCATGGGCACCTTGTGTCGTGGGCGAAGCAAGGGGTTCTCCTGTTAAACACGGTATTGACGGTTCGAAGAGGTCAAGCCCACTCCCATCGCGGTAAGGGATGGGAACAATTTACAGATCGCATTATTACCTTATTATCTGAACGGGAACGACCGATTGTATTTATTTTATGGGGACGACCTGCTCAATCCAAAATGTCTTTAATTGATACGAGTAAACATTTTGTCATAACATCTCCGCACCCAAGTCCACTGTCTGCTAATCGAGGCTTTTTCGGAAGTCGTCCGTTTTCCAAATCTAATGCTTTCTTACGACAAATCGGTGAGGAAGAAATTCAATGGGAGCTTCCAAACATGTAACAAAAAACGACATGTTTCACGTGAAACATGTCGTTTTATTATCACTTCATAAATTCAGGTAAAGAGAAACAGCTCGTTAAAATGTCTTGGTTAAAATATTTCGTATTTAATGGACGAACTTCTACGTTTTCTGGAGTAATTGGGTGCACTTTTGAACCAATCGTAAAGCTCCATAATCCTCCAGGATACGTTGGAACAACTGCTTTATAAGTTGCGGAATGGCGGAATAAGTCAGCAATGTGACGTTGCGTTTGTCCTAACACATCTTGATGGAAAAGAGGAGATTGGCTTTGACAAACCATTATACCGTCTTCTTTTAATGCCTTCTGTATGTTAGCGTAAAAATCATAGGAGAATAATTGCTCAGCTGGTCCCACTGGGTCGGAAGAATCAACGATAATCACATCGTACTCGTTTTCTTTACCTGCAACGAATTTTAATCCGTCAGTAAATAAGAAATTTACACGTGGGTCAGATAAATTTCCAGAAACTTCTTGTAAATGTTCTTTACATGCTTGAACCACAAGCTCGTCAATTTCAACCATATCAATTTGTTCTAGCTCTTCATATTTTGCCGCCTCGCGTGCCGCACCGCAGTCGCCACCGCCGATAATTAAAACTTTCTTTGGATTTGGATGAAGTGAAATAGGAACGTGGGTAATCATTTCGTTATAAATATGACCATCTAGCGCTGTCGTTTGAACAACGCCATCTAAAATCAACATCCGTCCGAAATCGTGCGAATCTACAATCATCACGTGTTGAATAGGAGATTGCTCAGAAAACACGACTTCTTTCAGACGATAGCTTATTTTTAAATTGTCACGGTCGTTTTCAGTTAACCAAAGATTTCCATCAAATTCTTGAATCCATTCTGGGTATTGTTTCATGATAACCTCCTTATGTTATTGGTATTTATAAGAAAATTAACAGTCATTTCTAATTCTGTTTGATAGAATAAATATACACGACCTTTATTGTAACAAATTCAACCTTCTTGTGTAAAAAAAACAACGAATTTTGTTAAACAAGTTGAGTCAGGGAGAGAATGGTATGAATAAGGTTAATTGCTTTCAATGTCGTTTCTTTTACGTCACGTGGGATCCTATTCATCCACGAGGCTGTAAAGCGTATAGCTTTAAATCAAAAGCAATTCCGTCACAAGTGGTGTTGCATGCATCAGGTCAGCCGTGCTTAAAATTTATAAAAAAACAAAAATAAGAGGTTCATCATGAGTAGTTTTTAACATTTGCGATTAGGAATTGGCTTAAAGGTTGCCGTTATTTTGTTAGGTACGTTCGGTTTTATGGCGTTCGAGGAAATGACGCTTTTTGATGCATTTTGGTTAACCGTGGTAACCGTGTTGACGGTAGGCTATGGTGATACGGTCCCGACTTCATTTGCAGGGAATGTATTTGCTTTATTGATTATCCGATGGGTATAGGTATTGATACATATGTCATCGGTTCGATGACAGCCTTGATAATCGAAGGGGATTTTTCACAAGCGGTAAGGGGGAAAACATTGGATAATACGATTGAACAATTATCGAATCATATGATGTTTGTGGACTCGGTTCATGTTGGGGAACAAGTAATGATTCAATTACTGGAAAAAGGGATTCCGGCGGTCTTCATTGATAAAGCTGAAGAGTTAATAGTAAAATTAACAACAGCTACAATTGTTTGAACAAGCTGCAAAAGAAGAAAAAGAGGTGTAATCATTGAACGTATCCTACGCCACATTGTTACGAAAAATGGAACAAGAGTTACAACAGGCCAAACAGTCGGGACAACTTCAATCGATTCGACAGCATGTCCAGGCGATTAAAGCTTTGTGTGAACTCGTGTTAGAAGAACAAGAAGAAGCTCAAGCAGCCATGATAGAAACAGCTCAGTCCAAAGTAAAGACGATATCTTCTACGACCATTCAGCCACCGTCCCTGTCTTCACAAGTATTAACAACTGACGACGGAGCCAATGGAGAATCGATTTTTGATTTTTAATGAAAGGAAGTCGAACGACATGAAAATATTTATTATATTAGGGGCTTTAAATGCCTTTTTATCCGTAGCCTTAGGGGCTTTTGGTGCCCACGGGTTAGAAGGAAAATTAGAACCAAAGTATTTGGAAATATGGAAAACAGGTGTTCAATATCAAATGTTTCATGCGATTGGATTATTAATTATTGGGATCCTCGCTGGAAACATTCCAGCAAGCTCACTGATTTCTTGGTCAGGCTGGCTTATGTTTCTTGGAATCTTACTATTTTCCGGTAGCTTATACGTATTAAGTGTTACTAGAATTAGTATTTTAGGGGCAATTACTCCGATTGGAGGCGTATCGTTCCTTGTTGCTTGGTTGTTATTAATTTTTGCTGCCTTGAAGTGGATGTAATTATTTTTTTATAAAGGCTATGTTATATTTCATTGTTGATTTTTAGTAAGTTGTTCACACGGCGGCGACTCAGCGGGAACATAAAGCCAAGCAAGACCCTGGACTAGCGTATCGAGGGAAGCGGCTTACGGCTTGCACGCGGAAAGCGTCATTCTTCGAGAAGAAAGGAGAGTGTTATTTCATGAGAAAAATTTTTGAATATATATCTATTGATGAAAAAAAAGAAGTGGTTGAAAAATTAAGAGCAGACTTAAAAGAATTAGAACAAGAAATAAATCGAAATAAAGATTCCTTTTCAAAATTTGTATGCGAAATTTTGTATAGTACACGAGATAAATGGCATTTAGAAATTGAAGAATTAGAAAATGAAATAAAAGCTAAAAGTTAAAACAATTTTTTTAAAAAAGTTCTTCACTTAGTGAAGAACTTTTTTCTTTGCTTTACACCACAATACAAGGGCATTTCTGACCACAAAAAGGACATACCCCTTGTTTTACCCACAAGCGTAATGAATAAATATCAACAGTATCGTTGAACAGACACCCATGCCAATAAAAATTGGCACATCGATGAATAAAATAACAGCAAAAGTTATCCACAGTTATTTCAGGGTAGAGCCTTTATAAAAATAAAAGGTGACAGGTTTTTGAAGCTTTTCCTGTCACCTTTTTCCTATTTATCTTGGAGAATATGTCGCCATTTGCATCGTACTATTAAACGGATACTCGTATTCAATTTCCTCTTCAAATTCGACATAGTCTAGGTAAATCATAGGTATTAAATAACGTTTACCTGTTTCTGGATCGCTTAAGATGAGATGGTCGCGTCCCGCAGCCTCTATGAGTCCTTTAAAAATTACAGCATTCCATTTTTGGTTGTTTTCAAATGTCGTGTAGACTTTAACAAGCTTCCCTTTGTTTAAACGCAAAATGTTTTCAATATACGATTCTTCAATTGGGAGCATGCCTGGAATGGGTTGAGACTTAGAAGGTGCATCCAACGGTTGTGGTACTTGGAGTTGTGAACCCGTTGGCTGTTGGAACATTTGTGGATAATATTGCTGTGGATACCCCCCATTTTGTCGAACTTGTTCATACCACTGAGTAGGATAGGACCATTGAACAGGATAATACCATTGAGTCATATGCTCGCCTCCTATTTAATATCTATACACACTTGGACAGTCGGTTTGAGTTGGTGAGAAGAAGCAATGAGACTTAAATCGACCAGAATTCCATTGGCCAAACCATTGGGCAGGACAACTTCCATCAGGACGGAAAAACCATAATGAATACGTCGCAGGATGAAAACGCTCCCCATTAATCACTCTTCTTGCTAAATTAATTTCTCTTTGTCGAGCCCGCTGATAAAAATACCCCTTTTGGATGGCTTCAAATCCCCCAGGTGATTGAAACACCATACTTCTGATGGTACGAATTTGTGGGAAATCTAAACAATCTGCGCGGACGCGATTAATGCCGACGTTTCCTACCATTAACATTCCAAGCTGCCCATCACCTTCTGCTTCTGCCCGCATTAACCGAGCCAACAGCTTCACTTCTTCTTCGTTGTACGCAACAACGGCCACTTAACCACCTCGCTTTGTGAATACATGACTAGGCATGAATACACTATTCCATATGTATGCGACAGATATGAAAAATATGTTTGAATGAAAGAGGCGCTAAACAAGGAAAGTTCTAGCAAGTGGCAAATAAATAGCGGATTGTTATAAGAAAAGTGGTAAGTAAATATCCGTTTGGGCAAGTTAAGGTTCGTAATTGGCTAATAAACTTGGTACTCTGGTAAGTAAATTGGAAAAACTGGCAGTAAACCAGAAGAGACAAGAAATCTCCCTGAACTCTCGAGTGTTCACTCATTTTTATAAAAAAACGATTCTAATCATCAAGGAAACATCATCTTTTGACAAATCGCCTTTTTATACAAAAAAACCAACTTCACATAACTTTGTGAAGTCGGTCTTCGAATCACTTTATAGCGTATTCACATGTAAAAACTGAGCGATGCGATCTTCTTCTAAAAGGTTACCAACAAAGAATGAACCAAATTCGCCGTAGCGAGCACTTACTTCATCAAAACGCATTTCGTAGACGAGCTTTTTAAATTGAAGAACGTCGTCAGAGAATAAGGTGACACCCCATTCATAATCATCGAATCCGACAGAGCCCGTAATGATTTGTTTTACGATGCCGGCATATTTACGACCAATCATGCCGTGGCTGCGCATAAGTTCACGGCGCTCCTCCATCGGTAGCATGTACCAGTTGTCGCTTCCTTGGCGACGTTTGTTCATTGGATAGAAGCAGACGTGTTTCGCTTTTGGTAAAATCGGATACAATCGCGCACGAATATGTGGGTTTTCGTACGGATCTTCATCGGAAGGCAGGTAGTTACTTAACTCGACAACTGATACGTACGAATAGCTTGGAATCGTGTATTCAGCAAGTTTTAATTTGTTAAATTCTGTTTCAATTTCGTTGAGCTCTTCCATTGTTGGGCGAAGAACCATCAACATAAAGTCGGCTTTTTGTCCGACAATGGTGTATAGCGCGTGGCTACCTTTATTTTTCTCTTGTGTTTTGTTTAATTTGTCTAAAAACTGTAAAAATTCGTGAATAGCCGCTTGACGCTCATCACTGGATAACGTTTTCCATGCGGACCAATCCATCGTCCGGAAATCGTGAAGCGAATACCAACCATCGAGTGTTTGTGCTGGTTCACTCATGTTCATCACTCCTATATTAATCTGTCCAACTTTACTATATCACAGTTTTCCTTTTGTAAGCGAATTCTCCCCAAATGGTCGATAAATATTCAAAAATGTACTGTTGTTACAAGAATTTTTTCAAAAGAAAGACTTTTTAATGAAACCGTTGTCATCCTACCTTTTTCTTGAATTTTCATTACAGTGGGGTATGCTAAACTTGAAAGTACATGAAGGAGGACGTAGCTGTGAGCGATTTATTTACCGTTTTAAAAGACAAAGTTGCAGGAAAAGATCGTAAAATTGTGTTTCCTGAAGGATTAGATGAGCGTATTTTATCAGCGGCTAGCCGTCTAGCGGAAGAGAAAGTGTTAACACCGATTTTGGTTGGTAACGTGAACGACATTCAGCAAAAAGCAAGCGAGTTAAACGTTTCCTTAGAAGGAATTGAGATTTACGATCCGAACAATTATGCAGAAATGGATGAGCTCGTTGCTTCTTTTGTGGAGCGCCGGAAAGGAAAAGCAACAGAAGAGGATGCTCGTCAAATTTTAAAGGACGTTAACTATTTTGGTACGATGCTTGTTTATACGAAAAAAGCGGATGGGTTGGTAAGCGGAGCGGCTCATTCCACAGCTGATACCGTACGCCCGGCATTGCAAATTATTAAAACGAAAGAAGGCGTTCGAAAAACGTCTGGCGTATTTATTATGGTTCGCGGAGATGAAAAATACGTGTTCGCCGATTGCGCAATCAACATTTCTCCAGATAGCCAAGATTTAGCGGAAATTGCGATTGAAAGTGCGAAAACAGCTCAAATGTTTGATATTGAGCCACGTGTAGCAATGCTTAGCTTCTCGACAAAAGGTTCCGCGAAGTCTCCTGAAACAGAAAAAGTAGTAAAAGCTCTAGAGTTAGCGAAAGAACGTGCGCCTGAGCTTGTGATTGACGGTGAATTTCAATTTGACGCTGCCTTTGTTCCATCGGTGGCGAAGAAAAAAGCACCAGATTCTCCTATTCAAGGAGATGCCAATGTCTTTATTTTCCCAAGCTTAGAAGCTGGAAATATTGGGTACAAAATTGCTCAACGGTTAGGGAATTTTGAAGCAGTAGGTCCGATTTTACAAGGGTTAAACGCCCCAGTGAACGATCTTTCTCGTGGTTGTAATGAAGAAGATGTGTATAAGCTTGCGTTAATTACAGCGGCACAATCGTTATAAGAAGAAGCCCATCCTGTCCCCTTATAGTAGGCAGAAAAAGGAAAGCACAATCTGTTTACTATGGAGGGGATTTTTTTAATGGAGAAAATAAAAAAACATATAATGTAAAGTTTAAATAATAGCAAAGAATACATGCCTACTCGGTCTAAAAGACAAAAAAAGAATTGGTACGTAAACCAATTCCATTTTTTGATAAACGCTCATACACGTTATTCAATTCTCGTACTCGTTTATTATTTTATTCCTCTATTGCGTACTTAAATTTTTCGGACAGCACTTTTCTAGAAAAATCGATTTCATTTAAATTACGGGCAAATTCCCCTTCGAATGAATATTTTTTCATATATCCATTTCCCGTGGATAGCGATTGGTGTAATTGGATAAGATTTCATGTATATACAGTAACGTTTGAACCCATGCTACCTTTCATCAAAAAAGTCATTAAATACTTCTTTATCTTTTGTATCCTTAGAAAAATAGGGATTTTCTACTGTAGGATCCTTTGGATCAAGATTGGTTTTGATTACAAGAGTGGGTTCATCCGAAGGTTCTACGATAATCCGATCGTTTAATTGTTTAAAATCAGGCATGTCACGATTTCCTTTTGGCTCTTTCATAAATAAACACCTCCTAATATGATAGGATCCCCATATAGTAGACAGTTAACCACCGTTTCTAAAAGAAATTAAGCACCCTGAGTCCTAATGTATATAGGACTCAGGGTGCTTAAATGTGCTTTTTTATTCCTGTCTACTTAGTAGGGGCCCTTTATTTATGGCAGGCATTTCTTTTTCAAAGGCTATGTTATGTTACATTGTTGATTTTTAGTAAGTTGTTCACACGGCGGCGACTCCACCGGGAACAAGAAGCCGCAAGACCCTGGACTGAGAGTAGAAGGAAGCGGTTTGCGGCTTGCCCACGGAAAGCGTCCGCCTGGAGCGAAATGATAAATATCAACAGTATCATTTAAGAGCCTTTTCAAAAAGGCTAACGGATAAAGGATAAAATCGCCAGGGGGTTTGATTTCGATCGTTATGATATAATACGTTCGTATACATGAAGCAGTTGACTAAAGGAGAACAAGCAGATGGAACAGGGGAAACAATTGCTACAACAACCTGTATGGCGAATTATTGATCAATCGAGCTTAGGTCCATATTTTGAGGCATTGCAATCGTTTGCGATGGACGATACCCTTTGCACATCTGTTGGTACGGGCCATTCACCAGCAGTAGCGCGGGCATGGGTCCACCATCAGACGATTGTGCTCGGGATTCAAGATACAAAGCTTCCTTATTTGGCTGACGGGCTTCGGACGTTAGAAGAAAAAGGCTATCGGTACATTGTTCGAAATTCTGGAGGCCTCGCCGTTGTCCTCGACGAAGGGGTATTAAACTTATCCCTTGTGCTTCCTGAAAAAGATAAAGGCATCGATATTAATCGAGGCTATGATGCGGTGTGGCAGCTTGTGAAAGAAATGTTTGCCGATTTTCCTGCAACCATTGAAGCAAAGGAAATTGTCGGTTCGTATTGTCCGGGAAGTTACGATTTAAGCATTAACGGAAAAAAATTTGCCGGTATTTCACAACGGCGCATTCGCAACGGTGTCGCTGTCCAAATTTATTTATGTGTGGACGGCAGCGGCTCAGAACGAGCAAAAATCATTCAACAGTTTTATGAAGAAGGTAAAAAAGATGCGGAAACGAAATTTTCGTACCCTAACATTCGTCCAGAAGTGATGGCCTCCTTGTCCGAATTGTTGGGGACCTCCCTAACCGTTCCGGATGTGATGCTTCGCTTTTTGAACGTTTTAAAGGCCAATGGCGACCGGATTTACGCGAGCCATTTAGATGAGCACGAAATGGCTTGGTACGAGAGTTATTATACGAGGATTATAGAACGGAATGAAAAAATGTTAAAAGGGGTGTAATCCTCCTAATAACGGCCGAACCAGCAAATAAAGTCGGCTAAACTTCAAAAAAAGGCAAAAGTACAAATAAAATGTTTGAACTATAAATAATCCTGGTCAAAGTGCAAATAAACTGACGGGAACTGGGAAATAAAACCATCCAGAGTACAAAAAAGTAGCCGTAACTGGTAATAAAGATGGCCTAAAGGGAAATAAAATAGCGGCATCGGCCATTAGGATGATCAAACCAGAGTCTTCTGTAAAATAGAGTATCGAAACAGAAAAAAGGGGTGTCAAAACCCCTTTTTGTTATTCCGCCACTTTTTCTAAATTGCCGTTACGGTCCATTTTAAATTTGGTGTTCGGTCGTTCTTCATCTTCAAACAGCACAAATTTGCGGGCGCGATTCATAATTTTCATCAATGTTTCGTAATCTTCTTGCATCGTGGTTGTATTTTCTTCTAATTCTTTTATTTTGTTCTCCAGTTCCTCTATTTTCTTTTTTAAATCATTGTTCTCTAGTTTTAATCTCTCATTCTCACTTTTTAAGGCATCTACTTGGAAGTTCGATTGATTCAGTTGTTGCAAGTAAACAATGACTTGCGATAATGTCAGGTTTTCTTGCTGACTTTGACCTGAACTAGATTCCGCTTGCACTTCTTGTTGAGCTGTTACTGGAAGAGAAATTGCTTCGATTTCTTCTGGTGATGGTGTTGGTGGTTGATACAATAGTTTCTTTTTTCCACCTTGTTCTCTTCCTAGTAGTCGTTGGCGTTGTTTCCGCTGCTTTTTCGCTAGCTGCAACGCTTTTTCATAGCGATGACGAACGACTGCATTCCATCGAAAGCCACAAGCCGCCGAGGTACGGTTTAGCTTGTCACCGACTTCTTCAAACGCGTTCAACTGGGTGCTTCCTTCACGAACGTGGCGTAACACTGTTTCAGCTAACAACAAATCGTTTTCTTCTGTCCATGCATCTTGCCGAGTTTTCAATATTCTCAACTCCCTTTTTGATTATGAAACTTTCACTTTAGTTAAAGCATGGACAAAAAATAAAAAAATTATACCTTCGTGTTTCAAAAGCTAGTAGTTTTCAATATTTCCATAGAGTGGTACGAAGCGCTATGAATTGGCAAGTGAGAAAACTTGCAAAGATGATTAATAAAATGTAAAATACCGTTTAGCTATTGAGAATAAACTTGAAAGGATTGTTTTACCATGGCAAACGAATTTCGAGTTTGCGACGATTGTCAAGCCGTTAATTTAAAGACGCTTCTTCCTAAATTAAAAAAATTAGATCCCGAAGCGACGATTGAAATTGGCTGTCAATCGTATTGTGGTCCCGGTCGTAAAAAAACGTTTGCCTTCGTCAATAACCGTCCGGTGGCTGCGTTAACGGAAGAAGAACTAATGGAAAAAATTCAAAAAAAGTTAAAAAAATAAAAAAATCGCCTTGACCTGGAAAAGGTGATTTTTTTCGCTTAGAAAACGTCCTCGCCGCATATGCTTCTCTAATTTGCGAATTATACTACTGTCATCCTTAACGTAACAGCACCTCTAGAATATAAGCAGTTCGTTCGCACCGTTTGAAAATGAAAGAATTTTTTGTTAATTTCCCGTGAATGTCGATTAAAATGTCGATATAATAGAGTCATGTTAGTGTAGGAAGAGGGTAAAAAATGGGATATGCCAACGAAAAATTAAGTGAAGAAAAAGTATTTAAAGACCCTGTTCATCGCTATGTACATGTGCGTGACCGAGTCATATGGGATTTAATTGGAACAAAAGAATTTCAACGATTGCGTCGTATTCGACAGCTTGGGACAACGTATTTAACGTTTCATGGCGCCGAACATAGCCGTTTTAACCATTCGTTAGGCGTATATGAAATTGTTCGTCGAATTGTGGATGATGTATTTGACGGACGTCCGGAATGGAATCGAGAGGAACGACTGCTTTCCTTATGTGCGGCGCTGCTTCACGATTTAGGACACGGTCCGTTTTCCCATTCATTTGAAAAGGTATTTGATTTAGACCATGAACAGTTTACCCAAAAAATCATTTTAGGAAGTACAGAAGTCAATCACGTGTTATCAAAAGTGAGCGCTGACTTTCCGAAAAAAGTCGCTGAAGTCATTGCCAAAACGTATGAAAATAAACTTGTCGTTAGCCTCATTTCAAGCCAAATAGACGCTGATCGGATGGACTATTTACAACGTGATGCGTATTTTACAGGGGTTAGTTATGGTCATTTTGACATGGAACGAATTTTACGGGTCATGCGTCCGCGGGAAGACCAAGTCGTTATCAAACAAAGTGGAATGCATGCGGTGGAAGACTACATTATGAGCCGTTATCAAATGTACTGGCAAGTTTATTTCCATCCAGTAACTCGTAGTGCAGAGGTCATTTTGACAAAAATTTTACATCGTGCAAAAGAATTATATCAAAATAATTATTTGTTCCGTTATGAGCCACATCATTTTTATTCCTTGTTTGAAGGAAATGTCTCTATTGATGATTATTTAAAGCTCGATGAAGCGGTGATTTTATATTATTTCCAAATATGGCAAGAGGAACAAGACCCGATATTGTCCGACCTATGTCAACGCTTTATGGATCGAAACTTGTTTAAATACGTCGAGTTTGATCCAGCTAAAGAGTACCGAAAACATGGTGAACTTGAGGCGTTATTTATAAAAGCGGGCATAGATCCGAACTATTATTTAGTCGTCGACTCTTCTTCCGATTTACCGTACGATTTTTATCGTCCAGGAGAAGAGGAGGAGCGCCTGCCGATTCATTTATTAATGCCAAACGGAGAATTACGGGAATTATCAAGAGAATCAGACATTGTCGATGCCATTTCCGGAAAGCGTCGCACGGATCATAAATTGTATTTCCCAGATGACTTCTTGTATGACGAATCAACAAAACGAAATATTAAGCGACATATACGCGAAATTCTAGAGCTACCGTCACAAAAAAGTTGAGGGACTAATAGGGAGTAGGAGATGAAGTACAGTTGTTAAAGGAACACGCGAAGATTATGTGCGCATTAGCTGCTTCAGGTGAAATTATTGGACGAAAAAAATTTCAAAAAATGATTTATATATTAAAAAAATTATCCTTTCCGTTTCAAGAAAAATATCAATTTCATTTTTTTGGACCATACTCCGAAGAGCTCACCTTACGAATCGAAGAATTGTGTAACATGGGCTTTATTCAGGAAGTGAAAGAAAAAAAAGGCGGGTATTTTCAATATCGGTATTCACTCACGGAAGAAGGCAGCGATTTTTTATCTTTGTATGCAGTTGAGATGCCACAAATAAAGGAATGCATGGAAGATATGAACGGGCAATCGGCACGCTTTTTAGAGCTCGTTTCCACGATTCTTTACTTTGAAGAATTACCGAAAGAAGATGTGTACGAAAAAGTATTTACGTTGAAAAGTAAGCAAAAATATACGGCCGAAGAAATTGATCAAGCCTATGATTATATCGACAAGCTCAAAACAAAAGCTAAGCCCCAGTAATGGCTTAGCTTTTTTTGCTAATGTTAAAGATTGAACCGTTATTCGTCACTTAATCGTTTCCCACCAACGGCATAATGGTTTTTGGACATTTCTTCAATAAACACAACGATTTTTTCTTTTGGAGCACCTGTCGTTTCACTTACCGCTTCGGTGACTTTTTCAACAAGGGCTTTTTTCTGTTCTTCTGTACGACCTTCTAACATTTTAACGGTTACATATGGCATGGAAAATCCCCCTTCTAGTACATAGACTACTTCATTAGTTAAGTGTATCATAGATGGACGCTACCAAGTAATTTATTAAAATGGTATATAGGAGCTTTCCTTCTTGATATACTAGGAATAAAAGTGGGGCAAAAACTTTGGAAAAAGGAGATATACTTGTGGAAGGAATACTCGGAGGTTTAGAACAGTGGTTAGCCTTTTCTCTCAATGACTTACCATATATTGCGGCGGTGTTGTTAATTGCTTTTACCGTCCACGAATTTGCCCACGCCGCAGTTGCTTACGCGTTTGGGGATGATACAGCGAAAGAAGAAGGCCGGTTAACATTAAATCCAGCAAAACATCTTGATCCGTTCGGTACATTGTTGTTGTTCTTAGCAGGCTTCGGTTGGGCGCGTCCGGTTCCGGTAAATCGGTTTAAACTGAAGCGACCGCGCCTCGGGAGCATCCTTGTATCGCTCGCTGGACCAATGAGTAATTTTCTGTTGGCCGTGCTTGGATTTCTTTTATTGTACACGTTTGCTTCATTTTCATGGGGCTGGCAAATGCCCGTTTGGATGACCCATTTTTTAGACTGGTTTATTTGGTTAAACTTAGTATTATTTGTGTTTAATTTACTTCCACTTCCACCGTTGGATGGCTATCGAATCATTGAAGACATTATGCCAACGCATATCCGCGTCAAAATGGTGGAATGGGAACAATACGGGATATTGATTTTTCTTATTCTAATTATTACCCCCCTACAAGCATATACGATTGACCCGATCTTTAACGTCGTATTAAGAGGGCTTGTCCAAGGCTTACAAACGATTTTTTTTCACCTATTTGCTTAACGGTACATAAAGACGATAAAGGAGGCCAGCTTGATGGAAAACAAAAAGAAAAAAATTGAGTTTAACATTATTAAAAGTGACCCAACGGATGGGCATGGGGGCTTTGGCATAGGTGCCTTAAGCTTAGACAATGTGACTCCAGTGATTATTGATATTGAAGAAGGAGAAGCAATGATTGACATCGGAGCAATGCATGCTCGAAGCGCTGTTGAACGCGGAATTAAATTTACGCCGAACCGTGAGGAAGCACCTGGCGGAAAACCGTATTGGCTCGTATGGGTGACGGTTGACCGCAACGAAGAAGGCCCTTATTACGCAGGAGTAACCGCGTGTGAGATGACCGTGAATCGCGAAACACGCCGAGGCTATAAATCACTCCCTGAACACGTCAATAAAATGGATAAATCGTTAAAGCGTCATATTATCGTAGATCATATGGACGAAAAGTCGAAAAAAGTATTAGCTGAATTTCTAAAAAACCATGATGAAGGCATGTGGAACCGTTCAAGTGAAGCGCTTCATAAAGGGTTATTAGTGGAATAGACAATTTTTGCCAATAAATTGAACAAACTGTGACAGTTTTTCGAATTTCATTGTCAAATCTTGCTGATTGTATGAAAAAAAAGTAAACTTAAATCACAGTTACGCACATATAAAACTAGGACTGAAAAAACTCGGAGACCCTTCTCCGAGTTTTTTCATGGTCAGGAACCAAACCATTCGATAAATCGATGGAACCACGATTTATGTGGCTCCTTATCTGGACTTGGTGCAGGCGCTTTTGAGTCCGCTCCATCTTCTATATGGTCGTGGCAGTAATCGGTCGGCTCCGTACCTTTTACAAAATAGGTGAGCCGAGCAACAGGACAATCTTTCGTAGCGAGTAACCCGTTATCCGGATTGACGTATACTCCAACCGTTCCTTTCGGTGGTTTAAACGTAAGAACCGGCTCATCTTTTAATGCTTGTTCCATAAATTGTACCCAGACGTTTTTGGCATATAATTTATCGGCGACTTTCGTAATTTCGTCACCTTGATCATACCCGGTCCATACCCCTGCAGTTAGTTGAGGAGCAAATCCAATCATCCAACTATCAGATTCCGTCGTACCGGACTTTCCACCGTACGGTCGGGTAATTTTTTTTAAAATGGTCGTTCCCGTTACGTTTGCGTAATCGTTTAAAGACGGGTCAAACATGCCTGTCATCAAATGGGCAGTTACAAACGCGACGTTCGGGTCTAGTAATTGTTCCTTTTCCGCTTCGTATTCATAAATGATTTCCCCTTGATGATTTTCGACTTTCGTTATAAAGACGGGTGTTACTTTTTGCCCGCCGTTTGCAAACATGTTATACGCATTCGTAATTTCGATAAGACGGACACCCGACGTCCCTAATGCTAAAGAAGGAACTTGTTTCATCGGTGTTTTAATACCGAATCGTTTCGCCGTTTGGGCAAGCGTCTCTTCTCCTAAAAACAGGTGGGTTTTCACCGCATACACATTATCTGATAATGCTAATGCTTGCGCTAGCGTAATTTCATCGTGAGCGTATTTGTTATTGAAGTTATGTGGCGTGTATTCCGCCCGACCTTCGTCAAACCGAAAGGTCGTTTGTTCGCTACGCATCGTTGTACTCGGTGTAAATCCTTGTTCTAAGGCCGCATAATAAAGGAGCGGTTTAATCGTTGAGCCTGGTTGACGAATTGCTTGAACGGCACGATTATATGGACTCTCTTTGTAGTCGCGTCCTCCGACCAATGCCGTTACGTATCCGTTATGTGGATTCATCGCAATAAAACCGATTTGAATGTCGGATTCAGGGGCGATGGTATCAGCTATCACTTGTTCGGCAATTTGTTGATGGTTCGCGATTAGCGTTGTATATACACGCAAGCCTCCCATTTCAATCGTTTGCTGGTCAATACCGAGTTTTTCCTTTAATACGTATTGGACAACATCTTGAAAATAAGGAGCGATTTCAGCTTTTTGATACTGATGCTGTCCGACGATTTCTAGTGGTTCGTTAAGCGCAGCTTGTTTTTCCTCTTCCGTAATAAAACCGTTTTTTTTCATAGAAGATAGAACAATTGCCTGCCGTTCTTTGGCACGCTCATACGATACGAGGGGAGAATAATAGCTTGGGCCTTTCGGAATACTGGCTAACAGGGCCGCTTCTGCTACTGTTAATTCATCGGCGTTTTTTTGAAAGTAAAATTGGCTGGCGGCTTGAATGCCGTAAGCTCCGTGACCATAATAAATCGTATTTAAATATCCTTCTAAAATGTCTTTTTTACTATAATTCATTTCTAAACGAATGGTGTAAAACGCTTCTTTCAGTTTCCGCATCCAAGTTTTTTCATGACCTAAAAATAAATTGCGGGCGTATTGTTGGGTAATCGTACTTGCCCCTTGTACTTTCGCCATCGCTTTTACATCGGCAATAATCGCCCCGGCCATTCGTTTATAGTCAAAACCGTGGTGATCGTAAAAATTTTTATCTTCGATGGAGATGGTTGCTTGAATGACGTTGGGGGAAATTTCTTCTAATGGAACCCAGTATCGTTTTTGTCCGTTATGACTTTCACCGATAATGTCCCCCTCTGATGAAAAATATAGATTCGACTGAGGGACGGCAAGTGGTGGGGCACCTAAAATTTTGGCATACACAAAGACGCCTATCATAAAAAGGAATACCATGAACAACGAAAGTAAAGAAATAATTACGACTGCCCTTAAATATTTAATCGTTTTATGAAAACGTTCGTAGGCCATCGGTTCCACGAGGGCCACCTCCATTTATAAAATCAAAGTAATTTTTAACAATACGACCATTTATTTCTTATTGTTAGTATGAAAAAATAAGTGCAATTTTAAACGTATCTAGGAAAATATAGTTGAACGAATCGAACGTTTACGGGTTTTTGTGCCTACGAATCTTCTTTGATTCAGACACCATCTAGAGGTGGGGATTTGCTGGATAAATTTTTCTTGAAATTTTGCTAAATTCCACTATACTTTTTCTCATGTTTGTATTTATGATGTTAGGGAAGGATATGAAGGGAACGTCCCTCTTTTCGTAATGCATGTAAGTTTTGGTTTTGGGACAAATATACAATGATGAAAGAAAGGAAGAATACACATGGGAGGACTTTGGTTTACAGAAAAGCAAACAGAAAATTTTGGTATTACAATGAAAGTGAATCGCACTTTACATACAGAACAAACAGATTTCCAAAAGCTTGATATGGTAGAAACCGCAGAATGGGGCAACATGCTTTTATTAGATGGCATGGTAATGACGTCTCAAAAAGATGAATTTGTGTATCATGAAATGGTTGCTCACGTCCCATTATTTACGCATCCAAACCCAGAAAACGTGCTTGTCGTTGGTGGTGGAGACGGCGGTGTGATCCGCGAAGTGCTGAAACATCCAAGTGTAAAAAAAGCAACGCTTGTTGAAATTGATGGGAAGGTTATTGAGTATTCGAAAAAGTTTTTACCAGAAATCGCTGGCGAGTTAGATAACGAACGTGTGGAGGTAAAAGTAGACGACGGCTTTATGCACATCGCTCAAAGTGAGAACGAATACGATGTGATTATGGTGGACTCTACAGAACCGGTAGGACCTGCGGTAAACTTATTTACAAAAGGGTTTTATGCAGGTATTGCCAAAGCGCTCAAAGAGGATGGTATTTTCGTAGCCCAAACGGACAACCCTTGGTTTAAAGCTGACTTAATCCGTAACGTTCAACGCGATGTGCGTGAAATTTTCCCAATCACTCGTTTATATATTGCGAACATTCCAACGTATCCAAGCGGTATGTGGACGTTTACATTAGGTTCTAAAAAATATGATCCACTAGAAGTAGCGGACGAGCGCTTCCATGACATTGACACGAAGTACTATACAAAAGAATTGCACAAAGCAGCGTTCGTTTTACCGAAATTCGTGAAAGACTTAACTGAGTAATTGTATAGTCCATAGATGGAGGATGATGCGCATGCGATTTGATGAAGCGTATTCAGGAAACGTATTTATTAAAAGCCACCCAAGTTACGAAGAAAGCCAAGCGGTCATTTACGGGATGCCAATGGACTGGACGGTAAGCTATCGTCCAGGTTCTCGTTTCGGTCCTGCGCGTATTCGGGAAGTATCGATTGGACTTGAAGAGTATAGTCCTTATTTAGACCGTGAATTAGAAGAAGTGAAATATTTTGATGCAGGTGACATTCCGTTGCCGTTCGGTAACGCAGAGCGCAGTCTTGAACTCATTGAAGAATTTGTCGACAAAGTGTTAGCGGACGGGAAGTTCCCATTAGGATTAGGGGGAGAACATTTAGTTTCTTGGCCGGTTATTAAAGCGATGTACAAAAAGTATCCTGATTTAGCCATTATTCATATGGATGCACACACGGATTTACGGACCGATTACGAAGGAGAGCCTCTATCTCATGCCACACCAATTCGTAAGGCAGCGGAGTTAATGGGTCCTGAAAACGTCTATTCATTCGGTATCCGTTCTGGAATGAAGGAAGAGTTCGAATGGGCGAAAGAAAACGGAATGTATATCGCGAAGTTTGAGGTATTGGAGCCGTTAAAAGAAGTGTTACCGAAATTAAAAGGGAGACCGGTTTATGTAACCATTGATATCGACGTATTAGACCCAGCTCACGCTCCTGGAACAGGGACGGTTGATAGCGGAGGAATTACTTCGAAAGAGTTACTTGCTTCTATTCACGAGATTGCGCGTTCTGAAGTCAACGTTGTGGGAGCCGATCTTGTGGAAGTCGCACCGATTTATGATCACTCTGAACAAACAGCCAATACCGCAAGTAAGCTGATTCGAGAAATGATTTTAGGATGGATTAAGTAAGTAGGCGAATCCTTTCCATCAATTTAGGTGGAAAGGATTCCGTTATTTCTCATGAATGTTTTATAATAATACATATTCCAAAATGAGAAGACGTTAGGGAGACGATGAATGGTCCATCCGTTGTCGGAACATGTTTTAACTTATCGGGGGATGCCCCGATATTATTTTGTCAGGCAAAGGGTGTGAACGATGGCACAACAAACACATACTCCCGTAAAAATTGAACTAAAAACAACCGTATGGCAAGATGGTGAACAAGAAACTTTTGAATTAGTCCTTTTTGGTCGATATTATAAAAAAGAAGACGCAATTTACTTACAATACGAAGAAGTGCAAGAAGAAGGTACGATTCATTCGGTTGTCAAAGTAAAAGAATATGAAGCGGTCATCTTACGAAAAGGGGCCGTGAACATGCGTATGTCTTTTTCCAAAAAGGAAGAAATGCCTGGATCATATGAAAGCCCGTTTGGTACGATGTTATTAACAACGAAAACGGACGTCCTTTCCTGGGAACAAAACGAAGAGGATACCTTAGAGGGAGCCATTCGGTTAAAATACCATCTTCATAGTCATGGATCCTACGTGGGGACGTATGATTTATCCATTACGTATAAGGAGGCGAAATCGTCCAAATGAACATTGTTGAACAAGTGGAGCATACGTTAAAGGAAGCGATTAAAAATGCGGTTGTGGCTGCTGGACTGGCAACAGAAGAACAATTACCAGAGGTTCTATTAGAAAAACCGAAAGAAAAATCACACGGGGACTATTCAACGAATATGGCAATGCAATTAGCTCGAATTGCGAAAAAAGCACCTCGAATGATTGCTGAAGATATTGTGCAACACCTCGATCAACAACAAGCATCGATTGAAAATATCGAAATTGCTGGTCCAGGATTTATTAACTTTTTCATGAATAATCAATACTTAACGAACTTAATTCCTACGATTTTAGAACAAGGCGATCGCTACGGTGAATCCAATGCCGGACAAGGTCAAAAAGTACAAGTGGAGTTCGTATCCGCTAACCCGACTGGTGACTTACACTTAGGACATGCTCGTGGCGCGGCAGTTGGTGATTCATTATGTAACGTGTTAGAAAAAGCAGGATACGACGTCACTCGTGAATACTATATTAACGATGCCGGAAACCAAATTCACAACTTAGCTCTTTCTGTGGAAGCGCGCTATTTCCAAGCGTTAGGATACGACAAAGAAATGCCTGAAGACGGTTATCACGGGGAAGACATCGTTCAAATCGGAAAACGGTTAGCGGAAGAGTTTGGTGATCGCTACATCCATGCCGATGAAAAAGAGCGGTACGAATTTTTCCGGGAATACGGTTTAAAATATGAGTTAGAAAAATTACAAAAAGACTTGGAAATGTTCCGTGTACGGTTTGATGTTTGGTATTCCGAAACGTCTCTTTATCATAACGGAAAAATCGATGAAGCCTTACGTGTACTTCGTGAAAATGGACATGTGTACGAGAAAGATGGAGCGACATGGTTCCGTTCCACAACATTTGGTGACGACAAAGACCGCGTGTTAATTAAAAACGACGGTTCGTATACGTATTTAACGCCAGATATTGCGTATCATAAAGATAAATTCGAGCGTGGATTTGAAAAAGTGATTAACATTTGGGGAGCGGATCACCACGGATACATTCCACGTATGAAAGCAGCCATTGAGGCGCTTGGATTTAATCCAGATAACTTAGAAGTTGAAGTTATCCAACTCGTTCACCTCTTCAAAAACGGCGAAAAAGTAAAAATGAGTAAGCGTACAGGAAAAGCGGTTACGATGCGCGAGCTAGTGGAAGAGGTAGGATTAGATGCTGTTCGCTATTTCTTTGCTATGCGCAGCGGCGATACGCACATGGATTTTGACCTTGATTTAGCAGTTTCTCAGTCTAACGAAAATCCTGTGTATTATGCTCAATATGCGCATGCACGTATTTGCAGCATTTTGCGCCAAGGCGAAGAAATGGGCATTACGATTGACCAAGAGACCGATTTATCTGTTATCGGTTCTGAAAAAGAATTAGACGTCTTGAAAAAACTTGGGGAATTCCCACAAGTCATTGCCGATGCTGCAGAAAAACGTACTCCTCACCGTGTTGCTCTTTATATTAATGATTTAGCGTCCACGTTCCACAGCTTCTACAATGCGGAAAAAGTCTTAGATGAGGAACAAATGGATCGCACAAAAGCTCGTTTGGCACTTGTTAAAGCTGTTCAAATTACGTTACGTAATGCGTTAGCTCTCATCGGTGTTTCTGCTCCTGAGAAAATGTAATGTCACGGAGGGAACCTTTTGAAAGAAATCATTTTCGCCTTATTGACCGGATTTTTCGTTGGTTTCATTTTTGCCATGTTCCGCTTACCGATTCCAGCACCTCCCGCTTTAGCTGGAATTATGGGGATTGTTGGCATTTACTTAGGTTTTAAAGCATTTGAAATCGTTGGTCCAGTCATAAGCAATTTGTTGAAGTAGGAAAAAAGTGAGCACTTCTGATGGAAGTCGCTCACTTTTTCTTTATGATATGGTGTTTGGTGGATAAACGGATATTGCGCTTTATAAGAGGTATTCTACGTGCAAAAACGCGTTATTGAAGTGCAAATATTTTTAAATGGATTCAAAAAAATCCAGTTCGATGTAAAGCATTGAACTAGAGCAAAAAACGTCGTCAAAAGGTGTCTTATATATGAAAAATCCACTATTTCCCTTCAAAAAAATATATTTTTCAAAACCGACATACATCGGTCATTTTTTCCTCATTTTTAGTTCGCAATAATAAAAGCGGTCGTATGTCACATATGAACCTCGTGTTGAAAACGGAACGGCTTCTTGAAACAGCGGCCCATCAAACACAAAGGAATGAAACTCCCCGTTTTCACCGCACGGATCGACCTCATCTGGTAGCTCATGGATGAACGATGTGTCATATTCACGGCCTAAAAACTCTGGTGACAACTGTTCTGAATCGACACATATCACTTTCGCTTGATACCCCAACCGGATAAAATCCGCTGCGAGGCTTTTTGTTTCTTTTCCCCACAATGGAAAAATAGGGGTCAGTCCCATTCGTGCCATCTGCTGTTCCCGATACGAACGAATATCTTCCAAAAACAAATCTCCGAACGCAACGTGAGTAATACTTCGTTCTTTCAGCTGTTCTAATGCGTCTTTCATCGTCCGTTCATACGTGTCATTATCATAAGGTGGACGTAGCCAAATCGGGAACAGTTCGAGTCGCAACCGCTTTGCTTGCGCTTCCATTAATTCAAACGGAATGTGATGCATCATCACTTTTTTTGTCACTTCATCAAACGTAGTAATAAGAACAACCGGTTCGCACTTGTCTTTTAACGTATGGAGCATCATCATACTATCGCGACCGCCGCTCCATGAAAGAGCTATTTTCATCGCCATCCCCCTTTTGTTAAAAGTGTATCAGGAAAACATGGGGGAGCCAATGAGTCTATAACCATGGGGTCACAAGTTGGGCTGTCCATTCTTTTACTTTTGTTTTAAAGCCGACTTGTAAATCGGTATCGGTTAAAATATGAGCAAGCAGCAAATCTCTATGGATATAGTCCTTTACGGTTTGAATGAACGCTTTATCATAGATAAAGCAATTGAGCTCGTGATTCAGATTCATGCTTCGAACGTCGAAGTTTGCTGATCCAATATCCATTACTTTATCGTCAATGATCACTACTTTCCCGTGATAAAACCCTTTAACGTATTGATAAATGGTGACATTTTCATACGGTAATAGAACTCGGAAATACCGATAGCTAGCTTCTTTAACTAACATGTGATCCGAATGAAACGGGACGAGAATCGTCAGCTGAACCCCGCGGCGTACAGCCCCTATTAACGCACGAAATACTTTTTCGCTTGGAACAAAATAAGGGGAGCCAATAAATATGCTATTCTTTGCCCGTTGAATAGATGACCTGAACGCTTCTTCAACTTGATTCCCACCAGAAGGGACTATTTGATGAGAAATTGGTCCCTTAGGTAAAGGAGGGAACAAAGAAGGTTCTTCCCATAACTGTTCATTCGTTTCACGGTACCAATCGTATAAAAATTCTGTTTGTAAATCAGCCACACCTTCCCCTTCCAATCGTATATGATAATCTCGCCATGGTGTTAATGTAGGATGCTGATTTACATATTCCTTTCCGATATTAAACCCACCTAAATACCCAATCGAACCGTCTATGACCGCAATTTTACGGTGATTTCGTTGGTGCAAAGTATACAAATAAAATGGAAATCGTGGTCGGTGGCAGTAGGAGAAGTGAACGCCAGCAGATTCTAATTCGTTAATCCACGTTCTTGATAAAGGGAAGCATCCTACCCAATCAAGAAGAAGACGTACGGTCACTCCTTCTTTTGCCTTCCGCTTTAATCGAATGAGAAAGTCCCGGCTCGTTTCATCCGTTTTGACAATATAAAAAAGGACATGAATACTTGATTTCGCTTGTTCAATATCACGGAAAAGTTGTTCGAATAATTCCTCTCCCTCGCCAATAAACGTTATTTGACTTTGTCGCATTGGATAGGAACGTTTCTTCATTTTGTTAAAATAACGTTTTTTTCCTATAGAGTAATCTAAATACCCCCAACTAACGATGATAAGAACCAAGATGATTAAAATGAAAAAAATGTTCATAATGCTCCCTCTCTTCTAGTTTCAGTACAGTTAGATTACCCTTCAATATTAGAAAATATAAACGTCAGTCTTACTATTAAAATGTTAAATTTTATGAAAATAAATAATGTTAAAAATATTTTATTGAAAAAATATTGACTGAATGCTCATTCATTATATAATGGAAATAAGGAAACTTTCTGAAAAATAAAATAGTTAATAAAAGTCAATCAAAGGGGGAGAGTCGGATGACGTTACGGAAAGGAGTGGAGAGAAGGTCATGAACGGTTTGCAATGGATCAACCTAATTGCCTTTTTACTCGTTACCGCTTATGCTGTTGGATTATTTATATATGTGGTTCGTACTAGGATTCAATTTATTAAACTAGGAAAAAAAGTTGAATTTGATAATCGAGTCAAAGAGCGTTTAGAAAAAATTTGGGTGAACGTGTTTGGACAGAAAAAGCTCTTAAAGGATAAAAAGAGTGGTGCCATCCACGTCATGTTCTTCTATGGATTTATTCTTGTTCAGTTTGGTGCCATCGATTTTATTTGGAAGGGAATTGTACCTGGTTCTCACCTTCCTTTAGGTCCGTTGTATCCAGGGTTTACCTTTTTCCAAGAGTTAGTTACGTTAATGATTTTATTTGCTGTTTGTTGGGCGTTCTATCGTCGCTATATCGAGAAATTAGTCCGATTAAAGCGCGGTTTTAAATCTGGATTAGTTTTACTCTTTATTGGCGGGCTAATGTTATCTGTTCTATTAGGAAACGGAATGAGCATCATTTGGCACGGTGAAGAACTGACATGGACTGAACCAGTGGCATCGGTCATTGCCTTCGCCTTTGGTTGGATAGGTGAAACCGCATCGATTGTCGTATTTTATATTGCTTGGTGGATCCACTTAATATTACTCTTGGCGTTTTTAGTTTACGTTCCACAATCAAAGCACGCGCACTTAATTGCCGGACCAGCGAATGTTTACTTTCATCGCCTTGATGCACCAGGGAAACTTCGTCCGATTGATTTTGAAGACGAAACCCAAGAAACATTTGGGGTAGGGAAGATTACCGACTTTACGCAACTGCAACTCATTGATTTATACGCCTGTGTCGAATGTGGGCGCTGTACGAATATGTGTCCAGCGACAGGAACCGGAAAAATGCTTTCACCAATGGATTTAATCGTAAAGCTTCGTAATCATTTAACGGACTACGGAGCAGCTGTCACATCAAAACAACCTTGGGTTCCAACATTTGCGTTCCGGAATACAAAAGGGAATCAGCTGGCGCTTGCTTCAGCCACTCAAGGTGCACAAGAGGTTGCAGCTACTTACGGGGAAGAAGTTAGTTTAATCGGGGATGTCATTACGGAAGAAGAAATTTGGGCATGTACAACGTGTCGTAACTGTGAAGACCAATGTCCAGTCATGAACGAGCACGTCGATAAAATTATTGACTTACGCCGTTACCTCGTATTAACCGAAGGAAAAATGAATCCAGATGCTCAACGTGCGATGCAAAACATTGAGCGTCAAGGAAATCCGTGGGGTCTGAATCGAAAAGAACGGGAAAATTGGCGTGACGCTCGTGAAGATGTATACGTACCGACAGTAAAAGAATTAAAGAAACAAGGAGAAGAATTTGAGTACTTGTTCTGGGTTGGCTCGATGGGTTCCTTTGATAACCGTAGCCAAAAAATTGCGTTATCCTTTGCCAAACTATTAAACGAAGCAGGCGTGAAATTTGCCATTCTCGGAAACAAAGAGAAAAACTCTGGAGATACGCCACGTCGCTTAGGAAACGAATTTTTATTCCAAGAGCTGGCACAGCAAAACATCGCGGAATTTGAAAAGAACGGCGTAAAGAAAATCGTCACAATCGACCCACATGCTTACAACACCTTTAAAAACGAGTATCCAGATTTCGGATTAGATGCAGAAGTTTACCACCATACCGAACTTCTTGCGAAACTCGTCAAAGAAGGGCGTCTTGTGCCGAAGTATGAAGTGAACGAAACGATTACATTCCACGACTCTTGCTATTTAGGTCGTTACAACGAAGTATATGATCCACCACGGGAAATTTTAAAAGCGATTCCAGGTGTAAAATTAGTGGAAATGGAACGAAACCGCGAAACAGGCATGTGCTGTGGTGCCGGCGGTGGACTCATGTGGATGGAAGAAGATACGGGTCATCGCGTCAACGTGGCTCGTACCGAACAAGCTTTAGCCGTCAACCCAAGTATCATTAGCTCTGGATGTCCATACTGCCTCACGATGCTTTCCGATGGAACAAAAGCGAAAGAAGTCGAAGATACAGTGAAAACGTACGACGTCGCCGAGTTGCTTGAAAAAGCAGTTTGTGGCGATGAACATCAACGACTTGCGATGTAATGGTCCAATACAACCAATATGGGAAATAAACGCTCCGTGAACCATTTACTTGGTTCACGGGCGTTTATCTAAAACAATGTTAGTAAGAATTTTTTGTAAAGTGTTTCAATTTTGATAATTCTACCTTACAATAAGGAAGTAGATAAGTAGATTGCTATGTTATGGCTGTCCCTTGAGCGAGCGTTCAGTCGAAAAATGTAAGCGTTTCCTGTTTTTATTTGTCGATAAAATCCAAAACAAGGAGCTGAGATGGATGGGAAAAACGGTCATTTTAAGTGGGGTACGAACACCTTTTGGTAAGTTTGGTGGGGCATTAAGTTCTTTAACCGCGTCGCAGCTTGGAGGAATTGCCATTAAAGAAGCGTTAAAACGAGCGGATGTGAAACCGGAAGACGTTGATGAAGTCATTTTAGGAACCGTTCTACAAGGAGGACAAGGTCAAATTCCTTCACGACAAGCAGCTCGTTTTGCCGGTATTCCGTGGGAAGTGAAAACCGAAACGATCAACAAAGTGTGTGCTTCAGGAATGCGGAGTGTCACGTTAGCAGACCAAATCATTCGTGCTGGAGATGAAGAAGTCATTGTTGCCGGTGGAATGGAATCGATGTCCAACGCACCGTACTTGTTGCCGAAGGCTCGCTGGGGATTTCGGATGGGCGACTCTACGGTAAAAGACTTAATGGTTTATGACGGCCTCACCTGTAGCTTTTCCGGTGTTCATATGGGAACGTACGGAAACGCCACAGCGAAAGAATACGGAATTACAAGAGAAGAACAAGACGCGTGGGCGTTACGAAGCCATGAACGGGCGATCCAAGCGATTGAAGCGGGGAAATTAAGTGAAGAAATTGTTCCTGTTGAAGTTCCTCAACGAAAAGGGGAACCACTCATTGTAAACCAAGACGAAGCACCAAGAAAAGATACATCCATCGAAAAACTCGCGAAGTTAAAACCGGTATTTGATCATGATGGTACGATTACGGCCGGAAATGCGCCAGGCGTGAACGATGGAGCATGTGCCCTCGTTCTGATGAGCGAAGAGCGGGCCGAGCGGGAAGGAAGAACACCACTAGCAACAATATTAGCGCATACAGCGATTGCGGTAGAAGCAAAAGACTTCCCGAAAACGCCAGGCTTAGTGATTAATGAGTTGCTGAAAAAGACCGGAAAAACGGTTGATGACATTGACTTATTCGAAGTAAATGAGGCGTTTGCTGCGGTGGCGTTAACGAGTGGAAAAATTGCTCAACTCGACCCAGAAAAAGTAAACGTGAATGGCGGTGCAGTTGCGTTAGGTCACCCAATCGGTGCAAGTGGCGCTCGAATCATTGTAACACTCGTTCATGAATTAAAGCGTCGTGGCGGTGGTATTGGAATCGCGGCGATTTGTAGCGGCGGCGGTCAAGGAGACGCCATCATGATTGAAGTTCCAAAGCAAGCATAAGGGGGAATTGGGAATATGGCAATTAAAAAAGTAATGGTCGTTGGGGCAGGACAAATGGGCTCAGGCATTGCCCAAGTGTGTGCACAAGCAGGATATGAAGTCATTTTAAACGACTTAAAGCAAGAGTTTGTGGAGCGCGGTTTAGGGGTTATTTCGAAAAATTTGTCTCGTCAAGTCAATAAAGGGCGCCTGACAGAAGAAGAAAAAGAAGCCGTATTAGCACGCATTACTTCTTCTGTAGATTTAAAAGACGGTCATGACGTCGATCTCGTCATTGAAGCAGCCGTCGAGAATATGGAGATTAAGCAAAAAATCTTTGCAGAACTAGATGAAATTACACCGGCACATGCCATTTTAGCGTCCAATACGTCTTCGTTACCAATTACGGAAATTGCTGTGGTGACGAAACGTCCAGAACAAGTGATTGGCATGCACTTTATGAATCCGGTACCGGTTATGAAACTTGTCGAAATTATTCGTGGTTTAGCAACAAGAGACGATGTGTATCAAGCAATTGAAGATATGACAAAATCGTTAAACAAAGTACCGGTAGAAGTAAATGACTTCCCTGGCTTCGTCTCGAACCGGGTGTTAATGCCAATGATTAACGAGGCGATTTACACGTTATACGAAGGGGTAGCAACAAAAGAGGCCATTGATGAAGTGATGAAGCTAGGAATGAATCACCCGATGGGACCGCTAACTTTAGCGGACTTTATCGGACTTGATACGTGCTTATACATTATGGAAACGCTTCATGAAGGATTTGGAGACGACAAGTATCGCCCTTGTCCGCTTCTCCGGAAATATGTGAAAGCAGGTTGGTTAGGTCGAAAAACAGGTCGCGGGTTCTACACATATGAGTAATTTATTGAACAGCAGGAGGGGACTGGGATGCATTTACGATTCACGGAAGAACAAGATATGATGCGGAAAATGGTACGTGATTTTGCGCAAACAGAAATTGCTCCATTTGTCGAACACATGGAAAAAGGGGAGTTTCCACGGCCCATTTTAAATAAAATGGCTGAACTAGGTCTCATGGGAATTACCGTTCCAGAACACTACGGCGGCTCTGGAATGGACTTTATGTCCTACATTATCGCCATTCATGAAATTTCGAAAGTAAGTGCAACGGTCGGCGTGATTTTATCCGTTCATACATCCGTTGGCACCAACCCAATTCTTTATTTCGGAACGGAAGAGCAAAAACAAAAGTACGTTCCAAAGCTTGCTTCCGGAGAATATTTAGGGGCGTTTTGTTTAACGGAGCCAAGCGCAGGTTCCGATGCCAAAAGCTTACGGTCACGTGCGGTCAAACAAGGGGATCACTATATCATTAACGGTTCGAAAGTGTTTATTACCAACGGGGGTGAAGCAGACGTATACATCGTCTTTGCCTCTACCAACCCGGAGGCAGGAAGTCGTGGAGTTTCTGCTTTTATCGTCGAAAAGGATACACCAGGACTCATCGTAGGAAAAGACGAAAAGAAAATGGGCTTGCACGGGTCACGTACGGTGCAATTAACATTTGAAGACATGAAAGTGCCTGCTGAAAACTTATTAGGGGAAGAAGGACAAGGCTTTAAAATTGCGATGGCGAACTTAGATGTAGGTCGTATCGGCATTGCTGCCCAAGCGTTAGGAATTGCTGAAGCAGCCTATGAACATGCGGTGGCGTATGCGAAAGAACGTCATCAGTTCGGTAAGCCAATTGCCGCGCAGCAAGCGATTGGTTTCAAGCTCGCTGATATGGCCACTAGCATCGAAGGCGCTAAACTGCTAGTGTATCGAGCGGCGGACTTACGCACAAAAGGATTGCCTTGCGGGAAAGAAGCTTCGATGGCCAAATTATTTGCTTCAAGAACGGCTGTTGAAGTGACGACAGAAGCCATTCAAGTATACGGTGGCTACGGATATACAGAAGAATATCCGGTCGAGCGTCTGTTTAGAGATGCAAAAGTTACTGAAATTTATGAAGGAACAAGCGAAATTCAACGGATTGTTATTGGAAAGCATTTGTTAAAATAAATGTCTTTTAAAAGCAACTGACTAATCGAATGGGGGATGGAAGATGAATTTTCAACTAACGGAAGAGCATGAAATGATACGAAAAATGGTGCGCGATTTTGCGAAAAACGAAGTCGCACCAACAGCAGCGGAGCGGGATGAAGAAGAACGGTTTGATCGGGAAATTTTCGACAAAATGGCCGAACTAGGATTAACGGGAATTCCATGGCCGGAAGAATACGGGGGTATCGGTAGCGACTATTTAGCGTACTGTATTGCAGTTGAGGAGCTTTCTCGCGTATGTGCATCGACAGGTGTGACGCTGTCTGCACATACGTCACTTGCCGGTTGGCCAATTTATAAGTTTGGTACGGAAGAACAAAAGCAAAAATATTTACGGCCGATGGCCCAAGGGGAGAAAATCGGGGCTTACGGTTTAACAGAACCGGGGTCTGGTTCCGATGCGGGAGCGATGAAGACGACCGCTCGCCTAGAAGGAGATTACTATATTTTAAACGGGTCGAAAATTTTCATCACCAACGGCGGAGTGGCTGATATTTACGTCGTCTTTGCTTTAACCGATCCATCGCAAAAACATAAAGGGACGAGTGCCTTTATCATTGAAAAAGATTTTGAAGGTTTTAGAGTTGGAAAGAAAGAGAAAAAGCTCGGCATTCGCTCATCGCCAACAACGGAAATTATTTTTGAGGATTGTAAAGTACCAAAAGAAAATTTACTTGGAAAAGAAGGAGAAGGCTTTAAAATTGCAATGATGACGTTAGACGGTGGTCGAAACGGGATTGCTGCCCAGGCTGTCGGAATTGCCCAAGGAGCCTTAGATGCGGCGATTGAATATGCAAAAGAACGTTATCAATTTGGAAAACCGATTGCTGCTAACCAAGGTATTTCGTTCAAGCTAGCCGATATGGCGACAAGCATTGAAGCGGCTCGCTTACTCACGTATCAAGCGGCATGGTTAGAGTCCCAAGGGCTACCGTACGGAAAAGAATCAGCCATGTCCAAATTGTTTGCCGGAGATACTGCGATGAAAGTGACTACCGAAGCGGTACAAATTTTCGGTGGGTATGGTTATACGAAAGATTATCCAGTAGAGCGGTTTATGCGCGATGCGAAAATTACGCAAATCTACGAAGGAACTCAAGAAATTCAACGTCTCGTCATTTCGCGTATGTTAACCCGCTAACAACCATCCTGTGAAAAGGTGGTCGATGAAGTGAGTAAAAAAAGAGAAGTCCAAGCTTCTGTAAAAGATGAACGTCTCGTGAAAATTCGAAGAGACCAAATGATTCACGGGGCGATCAGCTTGTTCAAACAAAAAGGGTTTCATCGTACAACGACGAGGGAAATTGCGAGGGCTGCCGGGTTTAGTATCGGCACCCTCTATGAATATATTCGAACAAAAGAAGATGTCTTGTACTTAGTATGTGACCGCATCTATGAAGAAGTTAGTGAACGTCTTCAACAAAGTATGGATTTAAAGGCGGGTACGTTAGATAGTTTGGTCGATGCGATTTCAAACTATTTTAAAGTCATGGACGAAATGCAAGATGAAGTGTTAGTCATGTATCAAGAGGCGAAATCGTTATCGAAAGACGCTTTACCGTACGTATTGAAAAAGGAGATGGAAATGGTCGGGATGTTTGAGACGATTATTCGTCGTTGTGTGGAGAACGGGGAAATCCACTTAGATGAGGACCAAATCCACCTTATTGCTCATAACATTTTTGTTCAAGGACAAATGTGGGGCTTTCGTCGCTGGGCTTTACAAAAAACGTATACGCTTGATCAATACATTCAATTGCAGACGAGATTATTGATATCAGGAATAAAGGGGTATAGAAACAAAAACGAACAGGGGGATAAACATGAGTACAATCGAAGTGTATAAGCCAAAGCATCACATTCGATTTGTCACGGCGTCCAGTTTATTTGATGGACACGATGCTTCCATCAATATTATGCGGCGTATTTTACAAGCAAGCGGTGCCGAAGTCATTCATTTAGGCCATAACCGTTCGGTCGAAGAAATTGTGAATGCGGCGATTCAAGAAGACGTTCAAGGAATCGCGGTTTCTTCGTATCAAGGCGGACATATGGAATTTTTTAAATATATGTACGACTTGTTGAAGGAAAAAGGGGCTCCTCACATCCGTATTTATGGGGGCGGGGGCGGTGTTATTATCCCGAAGGAAATTAAGGAGCTTCACGAATACGGCATTGCCCGAATCTTTTCACCTGAAGACGGTCGACAGCTTGGTTTACAAGGTATGATCAACCTCATGTTAAAAGAATGTGATTTTCCAACGGTGACGAGCGGAATGGAAGAAGAAGTGGAAAAATTAAAAGAAGGAAACGTTAATGCCATTGCCAAACTGATTACGTTAGCCGAATATCAAGTTGGTGGACAGGAGGAAGTAGCGGCAACGGTTCAAGCGGTGATGAAAGAAGTCCGCTCGTTAGCACACTCCATTCCAGTACTCGGGATTACCGGAACAGGGGGAGCCGGAAAAAGTTCATTAACAGACGAATTAATTCGTCGCTTTATTAACGAATTTGAAGATAAAAAAGTAGCGGTTCTTTCTGTGGACCCAACGAAACAAAAAACAGGAGGCGCGCTTTTAGGAGACCGTATTCGAATGAATGCGATTTTCTCACCACGAGTCTATATGCGTTCGCTCGCCACACGAGGGTCGAAAAACGAGCTCTCACTAGCCATTCGCGATGCCATTTCGGTCGTTAAAGCCGCTGGATTTGACTTAGTCATTGTCGAAACGAGCGGAATCGGTCAAGGGGACGCCGAAATTCGTGACATTTCCGATGTGGCGATGTACGTCATGACGAGCGAGTTTGGCGCGCCATCCCAGCTTGAAAAGATTGATATGATTGACTATGCTGATTTAATTGTCATTAACAAATTCGAACGAAAAGGTTCAGAAGATGCACTTCGTCAAGTACAAAAGCAATACCAGCGCAGCCATATGTTATTTGACAAAGACTTATCGGAAATGCCTGTGTACGGTACGATCGCGAGTCAATTCAACGATCCAGGAACGAATGCGTTATTTGCGGCTTTAATTGAGAAAATAAACAAAAAAATGGGATTTGACTGGAAGACATCGTACTCCAAAGATGAAAAAGTAGTGAAGCAAAACGTCATTATCCCGAACGAACGCCGTTATTATTTGCGAGAAATTGCAGAAACGGTACGCAACTATCATAAACACGTCGATGAGCAAGTCCGGTTCGGCCGTCGGTTGTTCCAATTAGAAGGTGCGATTGAAGCTCTGAAAGAACAAGAAGGAAACGAAGATGTTATCCGTTCACTCCAAACGTTAAAGAAAGAAGTGGAAGAAAAATTAACTCCTGAATCGAAAAAAATTTTAGCCGGCTGGGAAGAGATGAAAGCCCTTTATGCGGGAGAAACGTTCGTGACGAAAGTTCGAGATAAAGAAATCGTCACCGAACTTTCAACGAAAAGCTTATCCGGTTTGCGCATTCCAAAAGTGGCGTTACCGAAGTTTAAAGACTATGGCGAAATTTTACGATGGGTGTACAAAGAAAATGTTCCTGGAAAATTCCCGTTTACGGCAGGTGTCTTCCCGTTCAAACGACAAGGGGAAGATCCAAAGCGTCAATTTGCCGGTGAGGGAACACCAGAACGGACGAACAAACGGTTCCATTACTTGTCCAAAGATGATCAAGCGAAACGCTTAAGTACAGCGTTTGACTCAGTCACCTTGTACGGGGAAGACCCAGATTACCGTCCAGATATTTACGGAAAAGTCGGCGAAAGTGGGGTCAGCGTCTGTACGCTCGATGATATGAAAAAATTGTACGCCGGGTTCGATTTATGCCATCCGCTCACATCCGTATCGATGACGATAAACGGTCCAGCGCCGATTATTTTAGCGATGTATATGAATACAGCCATTGACCAACAAGTAGAGAAAAAAGAGCAAGAGTTAGGACGGCCGTTAACAAAAGAAGAGTACGAGGAAGTAAAAGCCTATACGCTTCGTACGGTTCGCGGAACGGTCCAGGCGGATATTTTAAAAGAAGACCAAGGACAAAATACGTGTATTTTCTCTACCGAATTTGCTCTTCGGATGATGGGCGATGTCCAAGAATACTTTATCCAAAACGGTGTTCGTAACTATTATTCCGTATCCATCTCTGGATATCATATTGCCGAAGCGGGAGCGAACCCGATTTCCCAATTAGCGTTTACGCTAGCTAACGGGTTTACGTACGTCGAATATTACTTAAGTCGTGGTATGCATATCGACGACTTTGCACCGAATCTATCGTTCTTCTTCTCTAACGGCTTAGACCCAGAATATACGGTGATTGGTCGTGTCGCCCGTCGTATTTGGGCAACGGTGATGCGGGAAAAATATGGTGCGAACGAACGAAGCCAAAAGCTCAAATATCACGTGCAAACATCTGGTCGTTCGTTACACGCACAAGAAATCGACTTTAATGACATTCGTACCACTTTACAAGCGTTAATGGCCCTTCAAGATAACTGTAACTCCTTGCATACGAACGCCTACGATGAAGCGATTACGACACCTACGGAAGAATCGGTTCGTCGAGCGATGGCTATTCAGCTCATTATTACAAAAGAGCACGGGTTATCAAAAAACGAAAACCCACTTCAAGGTTCATTTATTATAGAAGAGTTAACCGACCTAGTTGAACAAGAGGTTTTAAAAGAGTTTGATCGTCTTAACGACCGGGGCGGTGTACTCGGTGCGATGGAAACACAATATCAACGAAGCAAAATTCAAGAAGAATCGATGTACTATGAAATGAAAAAACACTCAGGTGAACTACCGATTATTGGTGTCAATACGTATCTAAATCCAAATCCTCCTTCAGAAGAAGAATTAAATAACATGGAATTAGCGCGTGCAACAAAAGAAGAGAAAGAAACACAAATTCGTAATTTAAAAGCGTTCCACGAGCGAAATAAAGACAAAGTAGACGAAGCGCTAAAACGCTTAAAAGAAACGGCGGTCTCCGGAGGTAATATTTTTGCCGAACTCATGGAAACCGTCAAAGTGGCGAGCCTCGGCCAAATTACTAAAGCCCTTTACGAAGTGGGCGGTCAATATCGCCGAAACATGTGATTTTTGATAAGGTCATTCTCCTTTTTTTTTAAGAGGGGCATGACCCTTTTTTTATTAATGGGTATAATAGAAGTAAAGGAAAACGAGATGTACGATTCAAAAATATGTTTGGCCGAAATTGCTCGCTCCTTGGTCGTAGGGGTTATTATTATGTGTAGGATGTGTCTTAGGTGAAAAAATTTGGCTACGTACTCATCATTGGCTTACTTGTATATGTGACAAAACAGTTGTATCTTCACCAATTAGGTGCGATTCCCTTTTTATTATTTGCGGTTTATTTTTTCTACTTAGGGATAAAAGAATTGAGGAAAGAACGAGCACACACGAAAGACCGGCGCAAACGGGCGAGCAATTCGTAATTTTCTTTAGCAAGAAACTCACTTCTATCTAGCATAAATGATTTGGATTTGTTTATAATGAGTATTATGGATTTTCGACGATTCTATTAGTTTGTCTTTTTTCACTCGAATATTTGAGTGTGAAATATAGAAAGGATGTGCAGATGTTGAGTTTGGATCAGTTATCTCAAGAACAATTGCAAGAAATGTCGCTTATCGAACTTGCTCATGCCATTTTAAACAACCAGAAACAACCGCTATCCTTTCATGACCTGTTAACTGAAATTGCTCAATTGACAGGTCGTTCGGAAAGCGAAATTCGTGAGAAAATGGTTCAATTTTACACAGACTTAAATATCGATGGTCGCTTCTTATGTATTGGGGAAAACAAGTGGGGCTTGCGTGCATGGTACCCAGTAGAGCAAATTGAAGAAGAAACCGCTCCAACGATCAAGCCGAAGAAGAAAAAGGCGAAAAAGCTTGTTGATGAAGATCTCGATGATTTCGAAGATCTTGACGATGAGGACCTTGACTTTGATGACCTCGACGACTACGACGATGACGACTTAGTTGATGATGTAGATGATGACGATTATGAAGAACTGGACGAAGAAGACGAGTTTGATGAAGATCTAGTCGAGGATGACTACGACTTAGATGATGAGTTAGAGGATGAAGATGAGCTAGACATTGAGGATGACGAAGAAGAATTATAATCTTCTTGACTTCCTTTGGTGAAGACGATAGTATTTTATTTGGGCTCCTTAAAAAAGGAACTGAAATGAAAATGATACGCTCCCTTACCATTTGTAAGCGGAGCGTTTTCTATTTTCTCCCCCAAAAAAATTATTTTGAATGGTTTCAGTGCATACTTGTAAATAAGTTTCGCTGGAGCTATGGAGAACGAAGAGGGACCTAGTGCCTCGTTCATCGAAGTAGGAAAACATACTAAAGGGGGAACTAGTATGACAAAATACATTTTTGTAACAGGTGGCGTCGTATCATCTTTAGGAAAAGGAATTACAGCAGCTTCTCTAGGACGGCTACTAAAAAACCGCGGTTTAAACGTAACGATTCAAAAGTTTGACCCATACATTAACGTCGACCCAGGGACCATGAGCCCTTATCAACACGGTGAAGTATTCGTGACAGACGATGGAGCAGAAACAGACTTAGACTTAGGTCACTACGAACGTTTTATTGATATTAATTTAAACAAATATAGCAATGTGACGACAGGGAAGATTTATTCAACGGTTCTGAAAAAAGAACGTCGTGGAGATTATCTAGGTGGAACAGTTCAAGTGATTCCGCATATTACAAACGAAATTAAAGAACGCGTCTTTCGTGCCGGAAAAGAAACAAACGCCGATGTCGTCATTACTGAGATCGGTGGTACGGTTGGAGACATTGAATCCTTGCCGTTTTTAGAAGCGATTCGTCAAATCAAAAGTGACGTTGGCCGTGATAATGTTATGTACATTCATTGTACGCTTGTTCCATACATTAAAGCGGCAGGGGAAATGAAAACGAAGCCAACTCAACATAGTGTGAAAGAATTACGTAGCCTTGGCATCCAGCCAAACGTGATTGTCGTTCGTACAGAAATGCCAATTTCCCAAGAGATGAAAGACAAAATCGCGTTATTCTGTGATATCGATCCGAAAGCGGTGATTGAGGCGCGAGACGCAGATACATTATACGCTGTACCACTAGCACTGCAAGAGCAAAAATTAGACCAAATCGTTTGCGAACATTTGAAACTAGATTGTCAAGAAGCGGATATGACCGAATGGAAAGCGCTAGTAGACAAAGTTCGCAACTTGTCCAACAAAACGAAAATTGCACTTGTTGGTAAATATGTGGCTTTACAAGATGCCTATATTTCCGTTGTTGAAGCATTAAGACATGCTGGTTATGCATTTGATACAGATGTGGAAATTAAATGGATTAATGCCGAACACGTGACAAAAGAAAACGTATCCGAGTTGTTAGGCGATGTGGACGGTATCCTCGTTCCAGGTGGATTTGGTGATCGCGGTGTCGAAGGAAAAATTGTCGCTGCACAATATGCTCGTGAAAATAAAGTGCCGTTCCTCGGTATTTGCTTAGGTATGCAAATCGCCTGCATTGAATATGCACGGCACGTGCTTAACTTAGAGGGAGCGCATTCCGCTGAAATTGATCCAAATACGAAATACCCAATTATTGACTTATTACCTGAGCAAAAAGATGTCGAAGATTTAGGAGGAACGTTGCGCCTAGGTTTATATCCTTGTAAGTTAGTACCAGGAACAAATGCATATGCAGCGTACAATAAAGAAGTTGTCTATGAACGCCATCGTCACCGTTATGAATTTAATAATACGTTCCGTCAACAAATGGAAGAGGCGGGCTTTGTCTTCTCTGGTACAAGCCCAGATGGACGTTTAGTAGAAATTATCGAATTAAAAGATCACCCATGGTTTGTCGCTTCCCAATTCCACCCAGAATTCACATCCCGCCCAACACGTCCACAGCCGCTATTCCGCGACTTTGTCAAAGCGGCCATTAGCACAAAACAATAATATATAGAAAGGTTCAAGGGAATCCTTGAACCTTTTTTATCGAGAGAAAATAATCTAGAACATCTACGAAAGTGTCTGTTATACCGATGTAGGTGTCTAGAATCAAAGTGAAATTGACTAAAAAGTGTCCGGAAAACTAATAACATGGTTCCGAACTTACTCTCTACTTGCCATTTGTGACACGTTTTGTGCCGTATCTCTACTTTATGTGCCTTTAAGAAACTCCGAAGTTTATAAAAAAGAGCTAGCCGAATGAAAAGGCCAGCTCTTCTGAACGAATTTTAATATTCGTTCAACATTTCTTCCAAAGTAAACTTTAGGCAGAAATAAATGTATAACGCAGCGATGGTTGCCGGGAAGCCTACTCGTTCGCCTGATTCGTCAGGAAGCATACTTTTAATCACTTTTGTATCAATATGTACATCCGCTAATGTCGTTAAGTCTTTTGCGCTATCAGACGAAACAGCACCTGACACCGCCACGAACGGAATTTGTTTTTCTACAAGCTGTTGTCCTAGCTGAAGTGCATCCTCGTCGGTACTGAATCGGCTAACAAGCAGTACCCGATCGGCAGAAGTTAGTTCATCGAGTTGATCAGCAGCTAAAATTCGAGCGTTGGCTAGAGGTTCTTTTCCTTTTAACGCTTCAATTGCCACAACTTCCATTTCGCCAAACCCACAAATGTATATGTTGCCTTCGCCTACTGCTGCTTGTGCTAACAATCGGGCACCGTCTTCAATCGAAAATTCCTCTTTATCGAAAATACGGTTCATTAACCCAGATAATTGAGTAGTGAACATTTTAATCAAATTAATCAACCCCTTAAAATGGTAGGATTGTCAACGAATATTATTTATAAGTGTCGTCTCTCATTATAAAAGTGATGGAGGGGAAAAGCAAAAGAGGATGATGACTTCTGTCGAAAATCTTTTTAAGACAGGAGCAGGAAATAGTAGGAAAAAAAAGAAGTATTATTTAACCAATACCAATAGTTTCGTATAATGGGATGTAGGTAGGAACTTTTGGGCTGTGGGAACGAGGATAAGGGAGTGAAAGGAATGAAAGAAAAAATTTTAATCGTTGATGACCAGTTTGGCATTCGTATTTTGTTGAACGAAGTATTGCAAAAAGAAGGATATGAAACGTTTCAAGCCGCAAATGGTATTCAGGCATTAGAAATTTTAGAAAAAAATTCACCAGATTTAGTATTGTTAGACATGAAAATTCCTGGAATGGATGGGATTGAAATATTAAAACGGATGAAAGAAAAAGATCCAGATATTCGTGTGATCATTATGACCGCCTATGGTGAATTGGATATGATTCAAGAGGCCAAGGACTTAGGAGCGCTTACGCATTTTGCGAAACCGTTTGATATTGATGATATTCGTCAAGCAGTCAAGGAATACTTACCAATTCGTTCAAACTAATTGCAAAATATATTTGTTAATCGTTCGAACTTGTTGGTAAAATGGGCATGAATTTGGTATCATACTAATGAATTTTAAAAGTAAGTCTACCAGATGAGTACATATTTCAAACGATGAGGTTCTGGCGGACTTTTTTGAATTTATTAAGGAGGAAGAAAAATGCCTTTAGTTTCCATGACTGAAATGTTGAACAAAGCAAAAAAAGAAGGCTATGCTGTTGGGCAGTTCAACTTAAACAACCTTGAGTTCACGCAAGCAATTTTACAAGCAGCTCAGGAAGAAAAGTCACCGGTCATCCTTGGTGTATCTGAAGGTGCTGGACGTTACATGGGTGGCTTTAAACTCGTTGTGAATATGGTAAAAGCGCTCATGGAAGAATACAATGTGACCGTTCCAGTAGCGATTCACTTAGACCACGGTTCTAGCTTCGAATCTTGTGCGAAAGCTATTCATGCTGGATTCACTTCTGTTATGATTGACGCTTCTCATCATCCATTTGAAGAAAACGTAGCAATCACTTCCAAAGTAGTAGAATTAGCTCATATCCACGGTGTTTCCGTAGAAGCAGAGCTTGGTGTCGTTGGTGGTCAAGAAGATGATGTAGTGGCTAATGGCATCATTTACGCCGATCCAGATGAGTGTGAAGAGCTTGTAAAACGTACAGGAATCGACTGCTTAGCGCCAGCATTAGGTTCTGTACATGGCCCTTACAAAGGTGAGCCTAACTTAGGATTTGCGGAAATGGAAGAAATCAGCAATCGTACAGGTGTACCGCTCGTTCTTCATGGTGGAACTGGAATTCCAACAAAAGATATTCAACGTGCGATTTCCCTTGGTACAGCGAAAATCAACGTAAATACGGAAAACCAAATCGCATCTTCGAAAAAAGTTCGCGAAATTTTAGCAGAAAAACCAGACCTATACGATCCTCGTAAATATTTAGGACCTGCTCGTGAAGCGATTAAAGAAACTGTAAAAGGAAAAATGCGCGAGTTCGGTTCTTCTGGAAAAGCTGAATAATGAACGGATCAAGACCTGTCAAGGGGATCCCCCTTTGTCAGGTCTTCTCTTCAAATGGAAAAATGATTTTGTCCGCTTGTTCTCCTGCGATTCTATAGGTTTAATTTCACGAGATTTTTCCATCCGACTTTTATTACAAACGAATTTGCTACCGTCATTAGGAGGAATAGAAAACATGAAATTCTTTATTGATACAGCGAACCTTGCCGAAATTAAAGAAGCACATGAGCTTGGTATTTTAGCTGGTGTAACAACCAACCCATCGCTTGTGGCAAAAGAAAACGTATCATTTCACGATCGTCTTCGCGAAATCACATCATTTGTATCGGGGTCTGTCAGTGCCGAAGTTATTGCCACAGATGCAGAAGGGATGATTAAAGAAGGAAAAGAACTCGCTCAAATCGCTCCAAACATTACGATTAAAGTACCAATGACACCAGATGGATTAAAGGCTGTTCATGCGTTTTCCAAAGAAGGAATCAAAACGAACGTGACGCTCGTATTTAGCGCAAACCAAGCGTTACTAGCAGCACGTGCAGGCGCAACGTATGTGTCTCCATTTTTAGGACGTCTAGATGATATCGGTCATGACGGCTTAGATTTAATTGAAAAAATTGCTCATATTTTCGATATTCATGGGATTGAAACTGAAATTATTGCAGCATCTATTCGCCATCCTCAGCACGTCACAGAAGCAGCATTACGTGGGGCTCACATTGCGACGGTACCGTATAAAGTCTTAATGCAACTGTTTAAACATCCATTAACAGATAAAGGGATTGAAGCATTTTTAGCTGACTGGAATCAAGCATTTAACAAATAACGATCGACTCACGCCTTTTTGCAAAAAAGTATACGTTTAAAATTTTTCCAATTAATACATGTTAAGGTGTAAAACGAGTAAACTAAGTGAAAACTAGACATACATCTTGTGGAAAACGTAATCGAGTCTATGCAATGGGTGATAACTGAGCAGCATTTCGAATGGAAATGTGGAGAAGGGAGTCAAAAATGGAAAAGTTAAAAATAGCAGGAGGATCACCATTACAAGGAACCGTCAAAATTAGCGGCGCAAAAAACAGTGCCGTTGCATTAATTCCTGCTACGATTTTAGCTGATTCTCCTGTCACAATTGAAGGTCTACCAGATATTTCGGATGTTCATATTTTAAAAAGCTTGCTTGAAGAAATTGGTGGTAAAGTCCAATTAAGTGATGGTGAAATGACCGTTGACCCATCCAAAATGATTCCCATGCCTCTTCCAAATGGGAATGTGAAAAAGTTACGGGCTTCTTATTATTTAATGGGAGCCATGCTCGGGCGCTTTAAAAAAGCGGTCATTGGCTTACCTGGCGGATGTCATTTAGGACCACGACCAATAGACCAACACATTAAAGGATTTGAAGCGTTAGGTGCGAAGGTAACGAACGAGCAAGGGGCCATTTATTTACGTGCCGATGAGCTTCGTGGTGCTCGAATTTATTTGGACGTTGTCAGTGTCGGAGCAACCATTAACATTATGCTTGCTGCGGTATTAGCGAAAGGTCGCACCATCATTGAAAACGCGGCGAAAGAGCCAGAAATTATTGATGTAGCCACACTGCTAACGAATATGGGAGCTCGAATTAAAGGGGCAGGTACGGATGTGATCCGGATTGATGGTGTGGATTCGTTAAGTGGTTGCCGTCATACGATTATCCCTGACCGAATTGAAGCAGGAACGTTCATGATTTTAGCAGCAGCGATAGGAAAAGGTGTGTTTATCGATAACGTGATTCCCCTACATTTAGAGTCGGTGACAGCGAAATTACGCGAAATGGGCGTACCTATTGAAGTTGGTGACGATCAAATTTTTGTGGGATGGGCTGATCATTTGAAAGCCGTCGATGTAAAAACACTTGTGTATCCTGGTTTCCCTACAGATTTACAACAACCGTTTACTTCTCTTTTAACAAAAGCAGAAGGAACGTCCGTTGTAACCGATACCATTTACTCCGCAAGATTTAAACATATCGATGAGTTACGCCGGATGAACGCTGATATTAAAGTTGAAGGGCGTTCAGCCATCGTGCATGGGCCGGTTCAATTACAAGGTGCAAAAGTTCGAGCGAGTGACCTCCGAGCTGGTGCCGCGTTAGTCATCGCTGGATTAATGGCCGATGGAATTACAGAAGTAACCGGTTTAGAACATATTGATCGTGGGTATTGCGAACTGGTCGAAAAGCTCACTGGTCTTGGAGCAACCGTTTGGCGTGAAAAAATGACAGAGGAAGAAATTGAACAGTTAAAAAATATGTAAATTCCTCTTTCAACTGCGAAAATGTGTTACAATAAATATGGATATGTGTTATACGAATAAAAGGGTAAGATGGGATTGTAACACAGGAGGAATAATTAATGGAAAGAAGCTTATCAATGGAATTAGTTCGTGTCACCGAAGCCGCTGCGTTAGCCTCAGCTCGCTGGATGGGTCGTGGAAAAAAGAATGAAGCGGATGAAGCCGCAACTTCAGCCATGCGTGACGTGTTTGATACGGTTCCAATGAAAGGAACAGTGGTGATTGGTGAAGGAGAAATGGACGAGGCTCCGATGTTGTACATTGGTGAAAAACTAGGGACCGGTTATGGACCGCGAGTGGATGTTGCAGTCGATCCATTAGAAGGAACAAACATCGTTGCTTCCGGAGGCTGGAATGCGTTAGCCGTATTAGCAGTAGCCGATCACGGGAACTTATTACACGCCCCTGATATGTACATGGATAAAATCGCCGTAGGCCCAGAAGCGGTTGGTCAAATTGACATCAACGCTCCGATTATCGATAATTTAAAAGCGGTCGCAAAGGCGAAAAATAAAGATATTGAGGATGTCGTGGCTACCGTTTTGAATCGCCCGCGTCACGAACACATTATTCAACAATTGCGCGAAGCGGGAGCGCGTATTAAATTAATTAATGACGGGGATGTAGCAGGCGCGATTAATACCGCTTTTGACCATACAGGTGTTGATATTTTATTCGGTTCTGGTGGAGCACCTGAAGGAGTTATTGCCGCTGTCGCCTTGAAATGCTTAGGTGGAGAACTTCAGGGACGTTTGTTACCACAAAATGAAGCAGAAGTGGAGCGTTGTCGGAAAATGGGTCTTGATACAGAAAAAGTTCTACGAATGGAAGACCTAGTTCGTGGGGACGATGCCATTTTTGCCGCTACTGGTGTAACGGATGGTGAATTATTAAAAGGTGTTCAATTTAAAGGGTCCTATGGCTTAACCCATTCCGTTGTTATGCGAGCAAAATCTGGAACGGTTCGTTTTATTGAAGGACGCCATAGTTTGAAGAAAAAACCTCATCTTGTTATAAAACCTTAATTTTTTTAGCGACGATTGGAAACCCTTTCTTCCCAAGAAATTCAATCGAGGCAAGCATGTCGCTTGCCTCCATGTTCAATAAACGGTCTTTAGGTGCGGCATGTCTCTTAACGATGGTGGTCGAGGATTCCACTTCATCTCCTTTTTATCTTCACGTTTTCCCAGCTCGGATCGAATAAAAGAGGGATGCGATACAGCCTCCTGATACTGTCGGCTTTCCTTATTAATCTACGCATGCTTTTTCCTGATTCTCATTTTTTAATAAAAATTATGATGCTCTCATTGATTCTTTTCATAACTTGTGGTTAAAATAGAGGTTGTTTTTTGTAAGCGATTTGAAAAAACACTTACCCAGTAGAAAAGTAAGAAAACATGGGGAATTTAGGGAACAACTACGTCCGTCCTTTGATCATCTTCTTACTTGTTCACCTTCAAGGAATGTCACTCGCTTCTTTCCTTTCTTGCTCAAGTTGAATTCTTTATGAAAATCAATTCTTTGTATTTAACTAGCTTCATAAAAACAAAAAGTTGAAAAAAGAAAAGTGTGGTGTCGACATGGAAGAATTAACAATTTCAAGTCTCGAAAATATGAAATTAAAAGAGTTATATGAACTTGCACGAGAATATAAAATCTCTTATTACAGTAAATTGACGAAAAAAGAATTAATTTTCGCCATTTTAAAAGCTCGTGCTGAACAAGAGGGATACTTCTTTATGGAAGGTGTCCTAGAAATTATTCAATCCGAGGGGTTCGGATTTTTACGTCCAATTAATTACTCCCCAAGTTCCGAAGATATTTATATTTCGGCTTCCCAAATTCGTCGTTTTGACCTCCGAAACGGGGATAAAGTATCAGGAAAGGTGCGTCCGCCGAAGGAAAACGAACGTTATTATGGTTTGCTGCATGTGGAAGCCGTTAACGGAGAAGACCCAGAAATTGCTAAAGAACGGGTACACTTTCCAGGGCTCACCCCTTTATATCCAAATCGCCAAATCAAACTAGAAACAACACCGAATAATTTATCAACGCGCATTATGGACTTAATTACACCGGTTGGATTTGGTCAACGTGGATTAATTGTCGCGCCTCCAAAAGCAGGTAAAACGATGTTATTAAAAGAAATTGCGAATGCGATTACGACCAATCATCCGGAGGCTGAACTCATTGTTTTATTAATTGATGAACGTCCAGAAGAAGTAACTGATATTGAACGGTCTGTCGATGCAGAAGTCGTAAGCTCCACGTTTGACGAAGTTCCGGAAAACCATATTAAAGTAGCCGAGCTTGTGCTTGAGCGAGCGATGCGTCTAGTTGAGCACAAACGAGATGTGATTATTTTGATGGATAGTATTACTCGATTAGCACGTGCGTATAACTTAGTTATTCCTCCGAGCGGACGTACGTTATCAGGGGGGATTGACCCAGCTGCATTCCACCGTCCAAAACGCTTCTTCGGAGCCGCCCGTAACATTGAAGAAGGTGGCAGCTTAACGATTTTAGCAACCGCCTTAGTTGATACCGGTTCACGTATGGATGATGTCATTTATGAAGAATTTAAAGGAACAGGAAATATGGAGCTTCATCTCGACCGCTCGTTAGCGGAAAAACGCATTTTCCCTGCCATTGATATTCGTCGTTCGGGAACTCGAAAAGAAGAGCTCCTTATTCCGAAAGAACATTTAGAGTACTTATGGGCCATTCGTAAGACGATGTCTGATGCACCAGATTTTGCCGAGAAGTTTTTACGAAAACTAAAACAGACGAAATCGAACGAAGAATTTTTTGCCTTATTAGCCGAAGAAATGAAAGTGAACGGGCACGGGAAAAAATTATTATAAGAGCGAATAGAGCAACTTTACTCACCATTCGTGGCAATTTGTTGGTAAATTCCATTATTGCAATTCCAAAATGAACTTGCTATAATGGGGTCAGTGTGTATTTTGAGTGATTGCGGTCGGTATAGGTCCGCATCGAAATATAGAACTCTGTTTCGAAATGATTCAGGGCGGAAGGAGTTGAAAAGAATGAAACAAGGAATTCATCCAGAATACAAGAAAGTTCTTGTAAAATGTGCATGTGGTAACGAATTTGAAAGCGGCTCTGTAAAAGACGAGGTACGCGTTGAGATCTGCTCCGAGTGCCATCCTTTCTATACAGGTCGTCAAAAATTCGCTAGCGCAGCAGGTCGCGTTGAGAAATTCAATAAAAAATACGGCCTTAAGTAATAACCGACTAAAACAGGCAAGAAATCATTCCTTGCCTGTTTTTTATTAGTACATATTGAGGAATGTATAAGAGTGTGTGAACATTTGCTCATTTTATAGATCAGAATTTGCTATTTGAAATATATTGGGGAGATTTCAACGAGGAAGGAGCGCCAGGTTCATGTATGTTATGAAGCAGTCAGGATGGGTAGAGGTCATCTGCGGAAGCATGTTTTCCGGTAAATCAGAAGAACTAATTCGTCGTGTGCGTCGCGCACAGTTTGCCAAACAACAAATCATGGTGTTTAAGCCGAAATTGGACAATCGTTATAGCGAAGAATCGGTTGTTTCCCATAACGGTCATTCAGTTTTAGCGAAACCTGTAGAAACTTCCCGGGAAATTGAACAATATGTCGAAGAAAACGTTGATGTGGTGGCCATTGATGAAGTGCAATTTTTTGACGAAGAGATTATTCCGGTTGTTCAAAATTTAGCGAACAATGGTCATCGAGTGATTCTTGCTGGGTTGGATCAAGATTTCCGTGGTGAACCGTTTGGACCTATGCCATATTTAATGGCTATTGCCGAACAAGTGACGAAATTACAAGCCGTATGTACCGTATGTGGTTCACCGGCGAGTCGAACACAGCGTCTGATTAACGGAAAGCCTGCTTTCTATGATGACCCAGTTATTTTAGTTGGTGCTTCAGAAGCATACGAGCCACGTTGTCGACATCATCATGAAGTGCCTATTAGAACAGAAGAAGCATCCACGGTGACTGTCCAAAAACGCCTATAAGGTTATGCGCATAACCTCTTTCGCTGCGGACAAGATAAGCGAAGGAGGTGTTTTTTTATGAAAATTATTTATTATATCGTAGGTGTTTTGATCATTAGTTCGTTCGTTGGTTGTGGCATGCTAGATCGTTCATTCGAAAGGGAAGAAGACCGAAACGGACAACGCTTTGTCTCAAACCGGGAAATGAACTGGGAAGGATACGAAGATGAAGGAAAGTATTATCAAAATCCCAACTTGCTCCATTTCCCAGAACGGACAGCTGTCAATAACGATGATGATGTGGAAATGGCTGCAGATATCGTGGTACAAGCAGGGTATGAACCCGATTCCATTTGGATTAACGGAAATACGATGTGGGTAAAAGCCACAGCTACTCAGACCTACGGTCACGAAAAACGGTTAAAAGAAGAAGCGAAACTGCGGAAAAAATTATTAAATGCGCTGCCTCGCTATCAATTTGAAGTCGAAATCGTCGAAGGCGGTTAAAATCACAGCTTCGTTGAATAGGACATGGCCTCGAGATACTGCCCGTTCTTTCCTTTACTGAATCTTTCGGGTATACTATAATTATAATGTTATGGACATAAATTAGAGGTGAATGGCCATGTTTGATCGATTACAAGCAGTAGAAGTGCGCTACGAAAAGCTAAATGAGCTTTTAAGTGACCCGGAAGTGGTTAGTGATCCAAAAAAATTAAGAGATTATTCAAAAGAACAATCAGATATTGAAGAAACGGTACAGACGTATCGTGAGTATAAATCGGTTCGTGAACAATATCAGGATGCGAAATCCATGCTTGAAGAGAAACTGGATCCTGAAATGCGGGAAATGGTAAAAGAGGAAATCTCCGAGCTTGAAGAGCGGATTGAGGAGTTAGAAGAAAAATTAAAAATCTTACTTTTACCAAAAGACCCGAACGATGAAAAGAACGTTATTATGGAAATTCGTGGGGCAGCCGGTGGGGAAGAGGCAGCCCTATTTGCTGGTGACCTTTACCGCATGTACACCCGTTATGCGGAGTCACAAGGATGGAAAACAGAAGTTATTGAAGCGAGCCCAACTGGTTTAGGTGGATATAAAGAAATAATTTTTATGATTAACGGTAAAGGGGCTTATTCAAAGTTAAAATTTGAAAACGGTGCACACCGTGTGCAACGCGTTCCTGAAACGGAATCTGGTGGACGGATTCATACGTCTACGGCAACGGTCGCTTGCTTACCTGAGGCCGAAGAAGTAGAAGTAGAAATTAACGAAAAAGATATCCGGGTGGATACGTTTGCTTCCAGTGGTCCAGGTGGACAAAGCGTAAATACAACAATGTCCGCTGTTCGTTTAACTCACATTCCAACGGGGATTGTCGTATCGTGTCAAGACGAAAAGTCCCAAATTAAAAACAAAGAAAAAGCGATGAAAGTATTACGTGCCCGTATTTATGATAAATACCAACAAGAAGCACGGGCAGAATACGATGCACAGCGTAAATCTGCCGTCGGTACTGGAGACCGCTCCGAGCGCATTCGTACGTATAACTTCCCGCAAAATCGGGTAACCGACCATCGTATCGGTTTAACGATTCAAAAGCTCGACCAAATTTTAGAAGGAAAGCTCGATGAAATTATTGATGCGCTCATTTTAGAAGATCAATCTAGAAAACTACAAAGTGTACAGGAGCAAAAGCAATGAAAGTGTTTGAAGCCCTCCAATGGGCTTCTTCTTTTTTAAAAACGTACGGTCGAGACGAAAATGCGGGAGAACTATTATTACAGCATGTACTTAGGATGAATCGCTCGCAATTATTAGCGAACATAAGGATGGATATTCCATTTGAACAGTTACAAACGTTTCAAACATATGTCCACCAACATGCCACAGGAGTTCCAGTTCAGCACATTACCGGAAGAGAAGAATTTTTTGGACGAACGTTTTCAGTGAATGCTCATGTGTTAATTCCTCGTCCCGAAACGGAGGAATTAGTGGATGGCATGTTACGCCGTATACGGACAATGTTCCCAAAAAAAGATACATTAACGGTTGCTGATATTGGAACTGGTAGTGGCGCGATTGCTATTACAATGAAGTTAGAACAACCTTCGTTACAAGTGCTGGCCGTTGATATATCAGAAAAAGCACTTGAAGTAGCGAAAGCAAACGCTCAATCGTTACAAGCAGATGTTCAATTTTTCCGCGGAGATTTGTTGCAACCGCTCATTGAACGAGGTATACAGCTCGATGTCTTATTGTCTAATCCTCCATATATACCGGTGGGTGAAAAAGAAGCTCTGTCCCCTGTCGTGAAAGACCATGAGCCACATACGGCGTTGTTTGGAGGAGAAGATGGCCTCGATTTTTACCGTCGCTTTGCTCGTGAGTTGCCAAAAGTGATGAAAAAGAGAAGTTTAGCCGGTTTTGAAATTGGGGCCGGGCAAGGTGAAGCGGTCAAACACATGTTTCAACACGCGTTTCCGGAAAGCGATGTTGAGGTCGTGTTCGACATAAACGGGAAAGATCGGATGGTTTTTGTGACGTGGGATGTGTCGGAGTAAGGAAAAACTCAATTCGGATGAGAGAGGGGAGAACCTTAACAAGTTCTTCCCATATTTTTTTTTAATTTCATAGTTTACTATTCACCATCTTAGACCATAATGGCTACTGAAGGGATGGTGGAGAAAATGAAAAAAGCAACCTTTTTAGCGTGGATGTATATTTTTTTAATCTCTGTCGGAACAATGATTAGTTTACATATGCCAACTACAAAGACGATCGCCGAAGACGTACAGGTTATACCTGCAGAAGCGATTCGATTACGAATTTTAGCAAATAGCAACGGAAAAGAAGACCAAGAGCTGAAACGGAAAATTCGCGATGCCGTGAATGAACAAATTACATTATGGGTACAAGATTTGACTTCTATTGAAGAAGCGAGAGCTGTACTTCAAGCGAACTTACCTCTTTTAGAAGAAATTGCCAAAGATGTGATGGAACAGGAAGAAAATATTCAACCAGTTTCGGTCAATTTTGGGAAAGTATCGTTTCCTACAAAGCTATACGGTCAATTTCTTTATCCTGCCGGGGAATATGAGGCTATTTTAATTACACTGGGCGAAGGAAAAGGTGCCAATTGGTGGTGTGTTTTATACCCGCCCCTTTGCTTTTTGGACTTTTCTAACAGCGTTGCGACAAGTCCAGGGTTTGAAGAAGAAGAACAAACGAATGAAACGGTTGAAATCGCTTCTGAACCAACAACAGATTCAAAAGAACAAAAACCGGTGTATGCAGGTGATGAAACGCAAGAAGTGGAAGTAAAGTTTTTTGTCTGGGAGCTGTTTAAAGACTTGTTCGCTCTGTGAATAAATGTGAATAACTTGTGGATAAGTAGGGGCTCTGTGGAAAAGGAGCTTCTTTTTTATGGATAGGAAAAAGTTTTTCCGTTCTATTGTTCTATTATTTCTATGAAATCATATTCATAGAGTAAGAACTAAAGGGGGAATGAAAATGGGAACGATTCGTGTCGCTGAAAAAGAAGACTTTCAAAAGTTAAAAGAGTTTTTGCAAGATGGTAACGTATCTGCTAATGGGATGGATCATGACAACAACGTTTTTTTTATCGTCGAAAATGAGCAGAATGAATTGCTTGCAGCATTAGGCATTGACTTTGAACAATCGGTCGGATTATTGCGTTCATTCGTTATTAAAGTGGGAATGAATGATATCCATTTATTTTCTTTATTTGAACGAGTGTTCCAGTATAGTAAACAACAAGCCATCGAAACGGTGGTGTTAGCCACAGATAAGTTGTCCGTTCTACCTATTTTTCAAGGACTTGGGTTTGAATGGGTAGAAAAAGAACAGCTACCATCTGCGTTACAGTCAATGGAGCATGGTCGCAGCTTATTAGAGCAGCCAAATCGGTATTGGATGAAAAGAGACTTCTCCTAAGTTGAGGATAAACTGTGAATAAATCAAGTAATTTATTCACAGTTTGTTGATTTTATCCACATATATCCACAGTTTTATCCACAGAATGTGTAACATTTTTCCCCATACGGAGTCGGTGCTTGTTTTCAACGGCGCCATCTTTTATACTGGCAACAGTGAATAATATCGAGACAGCCGACAATCGTATTGTTGAACGGTAGATAGAAGAAGGAGAATGACCATGAAAACGTTTCAGTGGATTGTGGATAAAGGTGTGGATAATTTAGGTACTTGTCCACAAATTTCACAGGCAGCCCACTTTTTACAGCAAAATGAAGTCGTCGCATTTCCGACAGAAACGGTGTATGGACTGGGAGCTAACGCTAAATCGGATGAAGCGGTTCAAAAAATATATGAAGCAAAAGGAAGACCGTCCGATAATCCACTTATTGTGCATATCGCTTCAAAGGATCAGCTAGAAGAAATCGTCGCCGACATTCCGAAACAAGCACAGCAGTTAATGGACGCATTTTGGCCAGGACCGCTCACGATTATTTTTTATAAAAAGGACGGAGTGTTGTCCGAAAAAGTGACGGCAGGATTAAATACGGTTGCCGTCCGGATGCCTGATCACCCGGTGGCGTTATCATTAATACGTTGCGCAGGGCTTCCTATCGCCGCTCCAAGTGCAAATCGATCTGGGAAACCGAGTCCAACGACCGCGAAACACGTATGGAATGATTTAAACGGTCGAATTGCCGGCCTAATCGACGGTGGCGAAACAGGCGTAGGGGTCGAATCGACCGTTGTGGACTGTACTGGAAGTGTAGTGCAAATTTTGCGCCCTGGAGGAATTACGAAAGAGCAGCTGGAAGAAGTCGTTGGTAAGGTAGAAGTGGATCCGACATTAAAGACAGGAATGGGAACACCGAAATCTCCAGGAATGAAATATGCTCATTATGCCCCAGACGCTCCCCTATTTTTACTTGATGGGGACCGTGAGTGGATTCAACAATGGATTCATGATAAGCGAAATGAAGGGCTTAAGGTTGGTGTGTTAACAACAGAAGAGCATGTTGCTGATTACAAGGCTGACGTTGTCCTGGCGTGTGGTCAGCGAGAAGATTTAGCAACGGTTGCGGCTTCTTTGTACGATACGTTACGAACGTTTGATGAATCCGGAGTCGACATGATTGTTTCAGAAGTGTTTCCAACAGAAGGTGTTGGCTTAGCGATCATGAATCGCTTATTAAAAGCAGCATCCTATCAATATTTAAAACAAGAAGAATAATGTATCTGAGGAATGTCCATCAATGTCGATGACGATGGGCATTTTTCTGTTTTTGTTCCCCTCTTCTAAATTGGGTTTAAGTGCATATATTGTGAGTAGGCACGTCCAAGGGGGGAATCATTTTTGTCAGCGTATGTGGGGGAATGGATTACATTATTCATGATGGCATTTGCCTTAGGAATGGATGCCTTTTCCATTGGATTAGGAATGGGAATGATTCGACTTCGACTGAAACAGTTTTTATACATAGGTTTTATGGTCGGATTGTTTCATGTGTGGATGCCGCTGTTAGGGATTATGGCAGGAAAATTTTTGTCGCAAAAGTTCGGTACATTTGCCACGTTTGTAGGCGGAGGCTTATTAATCGTCTTAGGACTACAAATGATTTTTTCTAGCTTTCTGGACAATGATGAGTTCCGGGTGACTCCAAAAGGGGTGGGCATATTATTGTTTGCTTTAAGCGTTAGTTTAGACAGTTTTTCGGTTGGTCTTACGTTAGGCATTTTCGGTGCCCGAACAATCATTGCTATTGCAGGTTTCGGAATCATGGCAATGGTGCTTACATGGAGCGGATTACTTATCGGACGAAATGTTCAAAAATGGATTGGCAATTATAGCGAAGCGCTCGGGGGAAGTATTTTATTTGCTTTCGGGATCCAATTGATTTGGCCATTTTAAAAGGACCATTTTCTAGTGCAAGGCAATGTTCTATCTACAATTTTAAAAAATGGCTAGGTTATATGTCATTGTTGATTTTTAGCAAGTTATTCACAGTGAAGCGAAAGGTTGACTCCAGCGGGAACAAGAAGCCGCAAGACCCTTACTTGAGCGTAGCGAGGGAAGCGGCTTGCCTCGAAAAGCGTCCGCCTGCAACGAAATGTATAAATATCAACAGTATTTTTAACAGACATTCATGCCAATTGACATTGGCACATCGATGAATAAAATAACAGCAAAAGTTATCCACAGTTATTTTAGGGTAGAGCCTAAAAAATTGGTCTGAAATTAATAAAAAAATGTGTCTAGAACACGGAACAAAGTGACTCGAAGAACACCTCAACTTATATAGAATGAAACTTCTGTATCACGTGACAAAAATTTATAATCCGCCTTTCCGGCTTAAATGAAATTTCTAGAAACTGCAAATTTTTTTATTAAAGGGGACCTGTTTCAGTAGGTCCTTTTTCGTGTTCAAAAACTGTTTAAATTTAGCCAAATTTTATAAAAACTTTTAAACTGTCTACTATGGAAAGTAAATAAATTCCTTTATAATGGTCATTAAGGGGGAAAGAAAATGATTAATATTTTGTTTGTTTGTACAGGGAATACGTGTCGTAGTCCGATGGCAGAAGCGATATTAAAGTCCCATAATATTGAAGGGGTATCGGTAAAATCAGCAGGTGTTTTTGCAATGGAAGGTTCCGACGCGTCATTAAATGCTAAGTTAGTTTTACAAGAAAATAATATCGAACATGTTCATTCTTCAAAAATGGTGACGATAAAAGAAGTAGAGTGGGCAACTTACATTTTAACCATGACCGAAAGTCATAAAAACATGATTCTTAGCCAATTTGAAGAAGCAGAGGGGAAAACGTTTACGTTAAAAGAATTTGTAGAACAAGATGAAGATGATCCTGATGTAGTTGACCCATTTGGTGGGGATATCGACGTGTATCGTCAAACATTTCAAGAGCTACAAACACTAATCGAGCAAGTTGTGCAAAAATTGAAAAAGGAGTAAAGAATCTGAGAGGGGAAAAGAGATGAAAAAGAAGTACAGGTTTAGTCTAAGGAAAAAGTTAGTTCTTTTCACTACATTACTAGCTCTCATTACTTATTCTACGAGTGCATTTTTTATTTATGTTGTGTATCCGTATGTATCCCAAACGATTGGAGAAGGCATTTTTACCATTACGACTTTGTCTCTAGGGATTTTATGGACGGGAATTTTAACATTTTTCATGGCTGGATTTATTACCAGACCATTGAAAGAGCTGGAAAAGGCAGCAATCGAAGCGTCTCATGGGAATATACATAACGATGTCGATGTGCCAAAAGCCGATGATGAAATTCGCTCACTGGCACTGGCATTTAACCAAATGTTAGGTAACTTACGCGAAATGGTTCATAACATCGAAGACAACTTCCAGCAAACGAATGAAAAAGTGGTTGCTATTTCAACGGCTTCCACCAAAGCTGCTGAACAGGCGGACCAAATTGCTAAGACGATTAGCGAAATTTCAGCGGGCGCCGAAAGCTCTGCTATTTCGATTCAACGAACAGCAGAAGCAATTGAAGACGTTACTCGTCTTGCTGAAGAAGTACAACAAAAAGCGAAAGCCTCTGAAGAAGTTTCCACAACGATGCTCAACGAATTGCATCACAGTAAGGAAGTTATTCGCTCTTTAATTGATGGTATTCAACGGTTAGCAAACGACAATCAGCAATCGTTAGAAGCAGTACATCGCTTAGAAGACAACGCCAAGAAAGTCGAGCAAATTATTCAGCTTGTTGGGGATATTGCCGAACAAACGAACTTACTTGCATTGAATGCTTCCATTGAAGCGGCACGTGCTGGTGAACATGGAAAAGGTTTTGCCGTCGTTGCTGAAGAAGTCCGTAAGCTAGCGGATGAAAGTGCCAAAGCGGTTCAAGGAATCTCAGATCTCATTAAAAACATCCAAACAGAAGTGCAACATGTCGTTGAACAAATTAAAGTACAAGTCGAAACAGCGAACGAAGAGGCGAAAAAAGGAACGGAAACGAACCGCGTCATTGAAGAAATGACGGATACAATCCACGAAGTCGCTGATGCGGTAAAATTCATTTCGAATCTCGTCGATCAACAAATGTCTAGTATTCAACAAACATCTATGCAGTCGCAAGAAGTAGCGGCTATTGCTGAGGAAACTTCAGCTGGTGCTGGCGAAGTAAATGCAGCGACTAAAGAACAAGCCGAAGTCATGGACAACGTGGAAAAACTAGCGTACGAATTAAAAGAACAAGCCGAAAAGTTAAAAGGAACCATTACGCGGTTTCATTTATAATGTGGTTAGATAAATGCTGCTCTTATCAGGGGCGGCTTTTTTTGGTTAGCGTTCGAATTGATAAGAGTAAAAAACTATAAATAAGGGTAACTTTGTATAGGTATGAGCAAATACATTCGAATATGAGAAAAATTTCATATGTTATGAGCAAAAAAACTCAAGTTATGAGCGAAAAACTATCATTATGAGTAAAAAGACTCCTGTAACGAAATATTTTTTTCTCGTTAGTCAAATGCTCATCCCCATCTAATTTCCTTTATATTTTTTCAACCCTGTGTCAAAATAGGAGGAGATACATTTAAGGTAAAAAAGGAGGAGCATCATGAAAGTAGCCATTGCATCGGATCACGGTGGTGTGAATATCCGTAACGAAATAAAAAAATTGTTAGAAGAAATGGGCATCGAATACGAAGATTTCGGTTGTGAATGTGAAACGTCCGTCGATTATCCGGATTATGCGTTGCCAGTCGCCCAAAAAGTAGCGAAGGGTGAGTTTGACCGCGGCATTTTAATTTGCGGAACAGGTATCGGAATGAGCATTGCTGCTAACAAAGTAAAAGGGATTCGCTGTGCGTTAGTTCATGATGTATTTAGCGCAAAAGCCACACGTGAACACAATGACAGCAACATTTTAGCCATGGGAGAACGAGTGATTGGTCCGGGCTTAGCACGTGAAATTGCGAAAGTTTGGTTAACAACGGACTACGAAGGTGGGCGTCACGAACGTCGTGTGGAAAAAATTAAACAAATCGAGGAGCAAAATCAATAATCGAATGTCCTTCATTAAGGGGGCTTTAATATGGAACCGTTACGTCAATGGCAGGAAGATTTAAAGACGATTTTACGAGAATATCAGTCCCAAGCTCAGCTCAAACCAGGACAGCTGTTTGTTGTTGGTTGTTCTACATCAGAAGTTGTCGGAGAGCGGATTGGTACAGCGGGCACATTAGAAATAGCGAAAATGATTTTCGAACAGCTCCAATCGTTTGCTAAAGATCATTCGCTTCATTTAGCGTTTCAATGCTGTGAACATTTAAATCGTGCGCTTGTCGTGGAACGCGAAGTTGCCGAACGGTATCAACTCGAAGAAGTGACGGTTGTTCCGGTGCGTAAAGCGGGAGGGGCGATGGCTACGTATGCGTTTGAACATTTCCAAGACCCAGTCGTAGTTGAACAAATTCAAGCACATGGCGGGATCGACATCGGAGATACGCTCATTGGGATGCACTTAAAGAGAGTAGCGGTACCTGTCAGAACTTCCTTAAAGCAGATCGGCCATGCCCATGTGACGTTAGCGAAAACACGCCCGAAATTAATTGGTGGGGCTCGTGCGGTGTATGAACGAACAACAGAGAATGAAAGCTGCTCTTCATAAACAGTAGGTTACTTACAATCTGAACAATTCATGATAAAATAAAAAAGAATTTTCGAAATTGAGGAAATTGTTATTGAACGATAGAAAAGGGGGATATGGATGAGCAAAATTGCCCAACAAGATAAGGAAGTTTATCAAGCGATACAAGATGAGTTACAACGTCAACAGACCAAAATTGAATTAATTGCTTCCGAAAACTTTGTTAGCGAAGCGGTCATGGAAGCCCAAGGGTCGGTATTAACGAATAAATACGCGGAAGGTTATCCAGGACGTCGCTATTACGGTGGTTGTGAATACGTTGACGTAGTGGAAGATTTAGCAAGAGAGCGAGCAAAAAAAATCTTTGGCGCTGACCATGCAAACGTTCAACCTCACTCCGGTGCCCAAGCGAATATGGCGGTTTATTTCACGGTGTTAGAACCAGGTGATACGGTTCTTGGAATGAACTTGTCTCACGGCGGGCATTTAACTCACGGAAGCCCAGTTAACTTTAGTGGGATTCAATACAACTTCGTCGAGTACGGTGTGGATGAAAAAACGCATACGATTAACTATGACGATGTGCTAGAAAAAGCTCGTCAGCACAAGCCAAAACTTATTGTAGCAGGAGCAAGTGCTTATCCGCGAATCATCGACTTTAAAAAATTCCGTGAAATCGCGGATGAAGTAGGAGCTTATTTAATGGTTGACATGGCCCATATTGCTGGTTTAGTTGCCGCCGGCGTTCATCCAAGCCCAGTACCGTATGCGGATTTTGTCACAACGACGACACACAAAACGTTACGCGGTCCACGTGGCGGAATGATTTTATGTAAAGAAGAATTTGCAAAGAAAATCGACAAAGCGATCTTCCCGGGTATTCAAGGCGGTCCGCTTATGCATGTTATTGCGGCGAAGGCGGTAGCGTTAGGTGAAGTCCTTCAAGACGACTTTAAAGTGTATGCTCAAAAAGTCGTGGATAATGCGAAACGTCTCGCTGAAGCCTTAAAGAACGAAGGACTAGACCTCGTATCTGGCGGTACAGACAACCATCTATTATTAGTCGATTTACGCTCCTTAAACTTAACAGGAAAAGTAGCGGAAAAGGTATTAGATGATATCGGTATTACCGTTAATAAAAACACGATTCCGTTCGATCCAGAAAGCCCGTTTGTCACAAGCGGTATCCGTATCGGAACAGCCGCCGTTACGACCCGAGGCTTTGGATTAGAGGATATGGATGAAATCGCTTCGATTATTGCTTATACGTTAAAACATCATGAGGACGAAGAAAAATTAGAACAGGCACGGAAGCGAGTAGAAGCTTTGGCAAAAAAATATCCCCTTTATGAAGGAAAATAACTTGTTCAAGACAGGCTAAATCGTAGCCTGTCTTTTTTGTGGTGCGCTGGCATGGGTGTTAATCTATAGTGTAAAAGTTCCTAGAGTATTGAGGCACTTCCGCTTTTTATTTCATTAACATTCTTTTTTTCAATTTTTGTTCAAAATGTTACCGCTTTCTATGATTGAACATAGTTAGAGAACGTTATAATATAAAAATGTGAAATACTTCACAAACAAAAAACTAAGCAGTTTATTTTTTTTTAAAAATTTATGTGAAGTATTTCACATACTCAAAAGAATTACTTTCTACTAATTTCTATAGGAGATGACTAGCATGAAAAAACTTACTAGAAAAGTTGCAATCATCGGTACAGGATTAGTTGGTTCAAGTGCAGCCTATTCTATTATTAATCAGGGAATCTGTGATGAATTATTAATGGTTGATATAAACAAAGAAAGGGCACTCGGTGAAGCATTAGACTTATCGCATTGTATCGATTTTGTACATTCAAGAACGAAGGTTCGTGCGGCATCATATAGCGATTTAGTAGATGTCGATGTAGCCATTATTACTGCTGGTCCACCGCCAAAACCAGGACAAACTCGCCTTGATACACTAGGAATTGGCGCAAAAATTATGGAAGATATCGTTCCACAAATTATGGCGAGCGGTTTTAATGGAATATTCTTAATTGCTTCAAACCCAGTTGATATTATCACGTATCATGTGTGGAAACTATCCGGTTTGCCAAGAAATCGAGTAATTGGAACAGGTACTTCATTAGATTCTTCAAGATTAAAAACATTTTTATCTGAAATTTTAGATGTCGACCCAAGAAGTATTAGCGGTTACATGATGGGGGAACATGGTGATTCACAATTTGCCGTCTGGTCTCACACTTACGTTGGCGGAAAGCCACTTCTAGATATCTTAGAGGAACGTAAAGAAGAAATCGGTGAAATCGATTTAGAGCAAATGGTCGACATGGTTAGAAAGGTTGGCTTTGAGATCTTAAAAAGAAAAGGGACAACTTACTACGGTATCGGAAGTACATTGGCTTATATTACAAAATCAATTTTTAATGACGATCATAAAATCATTGCCTTATCTTGTGTGTTAGATGGCGAGTATGGCGAGACGGATATTTGTACAGGAGTTCCGGCGATGATTACACGTGAAGGAATCAAAGAAATTGTGGAACTTCGACTAACTGAAGAAGAACAAGAAAAGTTCAGAAAATCCAATGCGGTTTTAAGGGAATATATGGATAGCATTGGTTACGGACAAAAGATGTTAGCATTTGTTTAATTCTCCTTTGTAATAAAACATGATCATCTATAGAAAGAAGGCGCTTCTTATGAAAGAGTATGTGATGCCAAGAATTTTTAAAGCCTCCACAGGGATTGCGCAAGGAATTTTCGTAACGCTTGGTATTGGTCTGCTCATTAAAAACATTGGAACGAGTCTTGGAATTGATGCACTTGTACAAATTGGTACGATTTCAATTAGTCTGATGGCACCAGCCATCGGTGCGGGAATCGCCTTAATGATGGGAGCCAACGCTCTCGTTATATTCTCAGCGATGATCGCAGCGGCGGTCGGGGCTGGGGCTTTAAGCATTACAGAAGCAGGTGTTTTTATTAAAGCAGGGGAACCCATTGGAGCACTGCTAACAGCTACCATCGCAACGTATGTAGGTAAGCGAATTAGTGGAAAAACACCTCTTGACATGATGGTTGTACCATTTGGAACGATTTTAATTGCTGGACTTGCTGGTTTATGGCTATCAACAGTTATTGCTCCGCTGTTAACAACGGTAGGTGGATTGATTAAAGCATCAACTGCCGGGAATCCATTACTATCTTCGATTATTTTAGCCGTTGTTTGGGGCCTATTCCTAATTTCACCGGCATCATCTGTGGCATTAGCGATGGCCTTAGATTTAAGCGGCATTGCAGGGGGAGCAGCTTTAGCAGGGTGTGCCGCACACTTTATAGGATTCTCCATCATATCCTGGAAGGAAAATCAGCTAGGCGGAATATTAGCGCAAGGTATATGTACTCCAAAAGTACAGTTGCCTAATATTACAAAAAACCCTTACATTTTATTGCCAACCTTGATTGCAAGTGCGATTGTTGGACCAATCTCCGCCTTAGTATTCAAAATTGAAGCGGGAAAAGAAATTGCGGGTATGGGATTAAGCTCTTTCGTGGCACCTATACAGTTGTTAACAACATATGAATTCGAATTTATCGTTCCAGCTATGTTAATCACTTATATTGTAATACCAGCAGTAATTTCTTACGGAGTATACTATATACTTAAAAAGTTTGGAAAGATAAAAGAACATGACCTGACATTACCGAACTAAATATTTGGAATGGAAAGAGCCGGGATAATATCAATGAAATCCCGGTTTTTTCTACAATTTAAGGGCTATTTAAAATAAAAAAAACCTTTGAAGTTTCCCTTTCTTTAATAATTGTTTACAGATATCTCCACAATATTGATGAAAACGGTTCTTTTTTGTAAAATAAAACGAAGTGTGAAAGAATTAAGAGAAGTCGGTGCGGAATTTTTTTTGCCCATTTCTAACAATAGCATCGTCAGTTAACTAATAAAAAGGAGAGAGTAGCCGTGGGAAAAGTATATGTGTTTGATCATCCGCTCATCCAACACAAATTAACGATTATCCGTGACAAAAATACAGGAACAAAAGAATTCCGTGAATTAGTTGATGAAGTAGCTACACTGATGGCCTTCGAAATTACCCGCGATATGCCTCTTAAAGAAATTGAAATCGAAACTCCTGTAAGCCGTGCAAAAGCGAAAATTTTATCCGGTAAAAAATTAGGAATTGTCCCGATTTTACGTGCCGGCATTGGAATGGTTGACGGTATTCTAAAATTAATTCCAGCCGCCAAAGTTGGTCATATCGGCTTATACCGTGACCCAGAAACATTAAAGCCGGTCGAGTATTATGTGAAACTGCCAAGCGACGTGGAAGAACGTGACTTTATTTTAGTCGATCCGATGTTAGCTACAGGTGGTTCTGCCGTTGAAGCGATTCATTCGTTAAAGAAACGCGGTGCGAAAAATATTAAATTTATGTGTTTAATCGCGGCTCCTGAAGGAGTAGAAGCTATTAAAGAAGCTCATCCGGATGTGGATATTTATATTGCTGCATTGGATGAGAAATTAAACGAAAAAGGTTACATCGTCCCAGGATTAGGTGACGCTGGAGACCGTTTATTCGGTACAAAATAACAGAAGGTAGGTGCCTTTATGAACCGACCGATTAAAGTAATGACCATTTTTGGGACAAGACCGGAAGCGATTAAAATGGCTCCGCTTGTATTAGAGTTAAAAAAACGTCCAGAAACCTTTGAACCGATCGTAGCTGTAACGGCCCAACATCGACAAATGCTCGATCAAGTACTCGAGATTTTTGGTATTAAACCAGACTATGACTTAAACATTATGAAGGATCGACAAACGTTAGTCGATGTGACGACTCGTGGACTCGAAGGTTTGGATCGTGTAATGAAAGAAGCGAAACCAGATATTGTTCTTGTCCATGGAGATACGACGACAACATTTGTTGCTAGCTTAGCGGCTTTTTATAACCAAATTGTCGTTGGACATGTTGAAGCAGGTCTTCGTACGTGGAATAAATATTCTCCATTCCCAGAAGAAATGAACCGCCAATTAACGGGTGTGATGGCCGATTTACACTTTGCGCCAACGAGTAAGTCAGCTCAAAACTTATTACAAGAAAACAAGCCAGAAGAACGCATTTTTGTGACAGGTAATACGGCCATCGATGCACTCAAAACAACGGTCAAAGACGAATACGAGCACGAGATTTTACAACAAATCGGTAAAGATCGTCTGATTTTATTAACCGCTCATCGTCGCGAAAACTTAGGTGAACCAATGCGAAATATGTTCCGTGCAGTGAAGCGAATCGTCGAAGAGCATGATGACGTTCAAGTGGTGTATCCGGTACACTTAAATCCAGTTGTTCGGGAAATTGCGAATGAAATTTTAGGCAACCACCCGCGGATCCATCTCATTGAACCTTTGGATGTGATTGACTTTCATAACTTCGCTGCTCGTTCGTACCTCATTTTAACGGATTCTGGCGGCGTACAAGAAGAAGCGCCTTCTTTAGGAGTTCCAGTTCTCGTATTGCGTGATACTACTGAACGTCCAGAAGGAATTGAAGCAGGAACATTAAAACTTGCCGGTATCGAAGAAGAAACGATTTATCAGCTTACAAAACAACTGCTAACCGACAAAGAAGAGTATGAAAAAATGGCGAAAGCTGTTAACCCATATGGTGATGGCGAAGCTTCCCGCCGAATATGCGATGCCATCGAATCGTATTTTGAAAAGAGATCGAGCTAAGGACCATGAGGACAAGCTGACACTACCTTCTGTGAAAGAAGGTAGTGTTTTTTAATGATCTGTTTAAAATAAATACTCTTGAAAAGGGAAAAATTACAGCATAAAAGAGCAAATCGATGGATACATGCATAACTATACTAAAATAGCGAAAAATGTAACAAAATAAGGATTATAGGGGATAGAATGTTGTGGATGCATACGACAAGTTAAGAAAAATAGTAAATAATATTACCTTACTTATTAAATTTTGACTATTTTGTGAACAAACCATAAAATTGGAAAACGGTTGTGAAACTTTTCAATTGAAAGACATTGACATTGACAAAGGGCTATTGTATGCTTACAAAGGGTGTAGAATGATAGGGTTTTCATAGCGTTTCAACGAAAACAACATTTTCACTTTTTAGATAGTGGAAATAATATATTCCCCTCAATGATTCCATTCCTTTCAGTAGGGGAGGATGCAAAATGAGTAAAAATGGAAAGCGTCCTTTCCAGGCGATGGCGTTATATACGGCCATTCTTTCACAACTTGTCGGTTCCATCCTTGTCGGTATCTTCGGAGGAAGATGGCTCGATCGAGTGATGGGAACAGTACCGCTTTTTATGATCATTGGACTTTTCCTAGGTCTTGCTACAGGAATTTATGCCATGCTTCGAACAGTGAAACACTTCAATGCAGGAGACTAGTTTTTATGCCAGAACTATCCATATTATTTCAAAGGCATAAAAAATACATATTCTACTTGCTCTCTCTCTATGTTCTTGGTTGGGGATTTACTCCGTACCAGACCATATTCCTTGGATTAATATTAGGGACGAGCTTAAGCTTTTTCAATCATTGGTTGATGGTGAAGCGAACCGAACGCTTTGGCGATTTGGTCGTTCAAGGAAAAAAAGTACGGTCGCTAGGGACATTATCTCGAATGGCTGTCGCTGTGTTAGCCGTATTAATTGCTACACGTTATCCAACGTATTTCCATTTACTTAGTGTTGTATTGGGATTAATGACATCTTATATTGGGCTCTATACTAAATGT